>NZ_CP041666.1:1506415-1807699 GCF_007301515.1 Radiobacillus deserti | reverse complement strand
TACGAAATTGGATCGAGCAAATCGAGTGGCAACTAGAACAAGAAGCTGCGAAGATTGAATGGGAAGAACCCGATCAGGAAGAAGAGCCTAGTATGGAGCGAACACTTGAACGATTAATGGAGAGCGTAGAGAAGAAACAAAACCTATTAATAGAGCAACAAGATAAGTTTCAGCTAGAGAAAAAGACGTACACCGAACTCCAGGAAACCTTTTATCAAGCAAAGCAGCGAAAGACTCAATTTGATGAATATGAACAAGTGAAGCAAACGGAACAACTATTACTTAATAAAAAGGAAGAAATGGATCGTACGAAAAACACGTATAACCTTGCACTAAAAGCACATCATTTAAGAGTATTTGAAGATCAAGTGAAACAGCGAAAACACGAGTGGAACGATATCGTTGAAAGAGAAAAGCACCAAATGAAAAGACAAGAGCAAGTAGAAGCTCGGTTTACACAAGTAAAGAAAGAGTATGAAGAGGAAAAAAACAAGGAAGCTGATAGACAAAAGCTTCATGATTGGATAAAGCAACATCAGCAATATTTGCCGAAACTGCAAACCTATACAGAACGAAAGAAATATAAGCAAGCTCTACAACAAAAGATTGGTTTTCTGAAACAAAAGCAGGTGAAGAATCAAGCAGAGATTACCCACCTAAAAGAAAATATTGAAACGTTAGAACAGCGGACGGATGCTCATCATGAGCAAACGAAAAAGTTATACGAAATAGACATTGTGTATAAAAATTGGCTAGAACGCATCACAAAGTTAAAAGAATTAATTCATGAGAATAAGCAGTTACATCAATTAAGAAGTTCATTCTCTAATGTCAAAAAAGAATATGAAGCGACCCAACTTGAACTCCAATCAATAAAGCTTCAGATTAAACAGGAAGAACAACGACAACAGTATGAACTAGCATACTCACTAGCACTACAGTTACAAGATTCCGAGCCTTGTCCGGTTTGTGGATCCACTCATCATCCTTCACCCGCTAGTGTATCATCCAAACAACAC
This sequence comes from Radiobacillus deserti, assembly GCF_007301515.1. Taxonomy (GTDB): domain Bacteria; phylum Bacillota; class Bacilli; order Bacillales; family Amphibacillaceae; genus Radiobacillus; species Radiobacillus deserti. Next base: position 1,806,680 of record NZ_CP041666.1, on the reverse strand, counting down.
GACAAGGGAAAGAATATAGAGCAGCTAGTTGAACAACAGAACCGCTTAGAGCTTCAATTGCAACAAATTCAAGAAAAATTCGTGAACGCCAAATCAGATGGTCAAGCAAAGCGTCAAGTTGTAGAACAATACTGCAAGCAATTGACAGTTCAGATGGAAGACGTTACCGAAAAACAGCTACGTACATGGTTAGAAGAGGCAGAACAATTAGCTCAGCAAGAAAAACTAAACTATGAGCAAGTTCAGCAATTTATAAAAGAGATAGAGAAAGCCAAAAAAGAGCGAGAAGATAAACAAATTATTTTACAACAACTACATGAAAAAACAGAAAAAGAGAAAAAGGAACTAGAGGAGTACAATCAACAAGATGTCGCTGTTCGTACCCAGCTTCAAGCAATCGAACAGGATCTTCCAGCTACTATTTTAAATAGTTCTGCTTCCCAGTTAGAAGAAACAATTCGCCGGGAACAATCCCGCTACGAAAAATGGGTAAAGCATTGGGAAGAAATTAAACAAGTATATGAAGAGTTGGATAATGAGAGAAATCAAGTAGAAGCAACATTAAAGGAGCTTCAGAATTTTATCGATGAGGCTAAAAACCGGTACGAAACCCAGCTTCAGTCTTTCCTTACTAAAGTTAAAGAAAGTGGATTTGAAGACAGAGAAACGTATCATGCTTCCCTTCTGGATGAAGATAAAATGGAGAAGCTTCGTATGGAGTTGGAAGACTATGAAACAAAGAAATCACATATTACGGAAAGAAAGCTAGAACTCGAAACACTATTACGAGATCAGACATATCCTAATTTAGAAAAATTAGAACAGGAAATGACTGCTCAAGAGCAAGTAGTCGAGCAATACCGACATAAACTCCAAGAAATTCAATTATTTATCAAGCAACACGAATCTATTTCTATTCAGTTACAGGATTTACTAGCCAAACAACAGAATTACGCGAAGCAATATTATGATATCGCGGAGCTTGCCGATTTAGCCAGAGGAGAAAACCACCTAAAGCTTTCTTTTGAACGTTATGTACTTTCTTCCTTTTTAGACGAAATTTTAATGCAAGCAAACTTAAGACTCGATCAAATGACGGAACATCGTTATCACCTACAAAGAAGTGATCAAGTCGCAAAACGTGGAGCACAAAGCGGGTTAGATTTAGAAGTAATGGATCATCACACAGGTCAAGTGCGTTCGGTTAAAACCCTTTCAGGTGGGGAAGGATTTAAAACAGCCCTCAGCTTGGCCCTCGGCTTAGCAGATGTTGTACAAGCACATGCTGGTGGTGTTCAGTTGGATACATTGTTCATTGATGAAGGGTTTGGTACGTTAGATGAAGTGTCACTCGCACAAGCTATTGATTGCTTAAAAGGACTTCAACAAAGCAACCGTGTTCTCGGTATCATATCCCACGTGCCACAATTAAAGGAAGAAATTCATGCTAAACTACAAATTTCTACCAGTCCGGAAGGGTCTAAAGTAGCGTTTCAGTTTCATTGATTCATTGCCAATAATTACTCCTTAAAAAGCGAGCAATAATCATGATATAGTAGTAAAAAGAAGTACACTTTCCTCCTACAGGGTAGGAAGAAAGTGTATGACTTTGTTTTTCTCAAGGAGGAAGTTTATGAAGGTAGTAACGGCGTCTACTCCGGAGCAACAATCGTATATGAAAGAACAACTAGAAGATTTGTATGATAGGGTGTTTCCTTGCTTTTTTCCCATCAGTTACATAAAACAGTTGAAAGAATTTAAACTATTGCAACCAGCTAGATTAGAAGAGTTAACCATGGTGGAAATATTAGAAGTTATTGCAGCGGTGCAAACCATTTCTACCATATTAGAAACGTTACACAAAAATCAAACTGCCATTGAGGTTTATGAAGAAGCTTTCCATAAGAATGCGAGTATTCTAAATAAATATGATATTGATTTTCCATTCGAGTTGGAAGACTTCAATTCTAATCAACAGATGAACAGTCAAATGAATGGACGCTATCAAAATTCCACTCATTAAGTTTATATATTTTTTCTTGTCATTCTTTATAGTCTGATTTAGGATATACCTATATGGATGGATAGGGAGGAATTAAGGATGTCCATGCCTCTTTCAGTTGAATGGAAGCTTGTAACAGACGGGAAAGAAAAAAGAATAAAGGAACAAGACAATACGTTCGAAATTCAATTCAGTGATTTTCGGCTTTTTCCAATTAATCAGCTAATTGAAATACGTAGACATGAAAACTCTGATCAAATTGGAACAGGAAAAATCATTGAAATGACATGGAATGAAAAAGGAACCCATTGCAGATATCAACTACATTCGTTATTTAACGTCAATTAACGACAAGTAAACCAAAAGGGATTTATCAATATTCGTTGAATTCTGCGCTTGCCCGGGAAATACTGAAAAAAAGACAGAGAAACTTCTGTCTTTTTTGTTTCGTTTTAAAAAACATTTATAGGTCTTTTCCATAACTAATTAACGTGCCTACACCTATTTATCTTACAAACGTACTATGAAAGTAGCAGATAAAAAGAAACGAGGGATTAGTATGTTTTCTACGCAACAACAAGGTCGTCAATGGATGAGGCCAAATCCTGCACCTTCTAGAAGTTTTACAGGAAGGCAATCCTTACCTACGAGACCTGGGATGCCATTTGGTGGACCTAACCAGGGTGCAACTCAAGGTGGCGGTGGCGTACAAGGCTTTATAAAAAAAATATTTGGTGGTGGATCCAACCCTACTCCTGGACCGATGGGACCAGGATTTGGACCTACAGCTTTTGGTCAAAGTGCTGGTAAGAGCGGAATCTCCGGCATACTAGGAAACACACAAGAAATCCTAAAAATCGCAAAAACAGCAGCTCCATACATTAAAGAATATGGTCCAATGGTAAAGAACCTACCAGCCATGATCCAGATGGTAAAAGCATTAAATTCAGATGATTCGGAAGAGACAGACGCTTCGGATGAATCTGAGGATGTAGATGGTGATGTGGAGGAAGAAGAGGATTCCATTGATTTAGAAGATGAATTGGATTTTGAGGATGAAATTCCAGTCAAAAAGGATAAAAAGCCAAGAAGTAAGAGCTCTAATATGGCGACAAAAAAGAAAAGCAAACCTGTAGTGGAAACTAGTTCAGATGAATTAAATGGAATTTCCAAACCAAAGCTATTCATATAAAGCAGTTTACTTGATTTTTTTCTGTAAAAGAGGAAAAATGAATGCAGAATGTGAGTAGCATAGGAGGAATGTTCCATGCAAAATGAAAAAATCGAAAAAGCGACGTTTGCTGGGGGCTGTTTTTGGTGTATGGTTGAACCGTTCGACGAAAGGCCAGGTATCATAGAAGTCGTATCGGGATACACAGGTGGAACAGTCCCTAATCCAACTTACGAGCAAGTATGTTCAGAAACAACTGGACATATGGAAGCAGTACAGATTACGTTCCATCCAGAAATTTTTCCTTATGAAAAACTTTTAGAAACATATTGGCAACAAATTGATCCTACAGATCCCGGTGGCCAGTTCCACGATCGTGGTGAATCTTATACAACAGCGATTTTTTATCATAACGAACATCAGAAAGAACTTGCTGAGAACTCAAAACAAGCACTTGAGCAAAGCGGAAAGTTTAAGAAACCAATTGTGACGAAAATATTACCTGCAAGTCCATTTTATCTTGCAGAGGAAAAACATCAAGATTACTACAAAAAACAAAAGTTTCATTACAAGCTTTATAAAAAAGGATCTGGTAGAGAAGATTTTATAAACGAACATTGGACTACGAAACCAGATAAAGCAGCATTAAAAACAGAATTGACTCCTATTCAATATCACGTCACACAGGAAAATGGAACGGAAAGACCATTCCAAAACGAATATTGGGATTTCGAACAAGAAGGAATTTATGTCGATATCGTATCCGGAGAGCCCTTGTTTTCTTCAAAAGATAAATATGATGCTGGGTGTGGTTGGCCAAGCTTCACAAAACCAATTGATAAACATGCGATAAAAGAAAACATAGACCAGTCCCACGGTATGATTCGAACAGAAATTAGAAGTAAAGAAGCAGACTCCCATTTGGGACATGTCTTTGAAGATGGACCTACTGATAAAGGCGGGCTTAGATATTGCATGAATTCAGCCGCCATGAAGTTTATTCCGAAAGAGAAAATGGAAGAGCTCGGATACGGAGATTACCTTTACTTATTTAAATAAGCATAAAAATATTCTCCATGCCTCTGTTAACCGACAGAGGCTTATTTATATCTCTATTATCCAAGATATAATAAGGGATTATATTCCGAATTGCATTCCCATACTAGTTAATTGCTGGATGGATCACCGTTAGGGTAGCGATTCATATAAGGCACCATCCCATGTTGGTATGATACTTGTATCGTATCTAGAATCTCTAACATGGAATACTATCTTTTGGAAAGAGATGAATGGAGTGTCATTGGTAGTATTAGAAGTCAAAAAGATTAACAATCAAGTCCTTTGACGAAATGTACTTAAAAAGGTACTATTAGTTTGAATTCAAGATATTAAATAACTGTAATAACATTATGTAAACAAGGTGGGTATAGAAATGGAACATTTCTTTCAGAAAGGAACGAACTCCGATGCACCAACACTTTTAATTCTTCATGGAACTGGTGGAACAGAGAAGGATTTATTACCGATTGCGGAAATGATTGATTCAACTGCTTCTGTTTTAGGAGTAAGAGGTACCGTTTCAGAGAATGGCATGGCTAGATTCTTCCGCAGATTAAGGGAAGGCGTGTTCGATGAAGAAGATTTAATAGAGAGAACGAAAGAATTACATGAATTTTTAGATGAAGCAGCATCACAATATGGCTTTGACCGAAAACGAATTGTAGCAATTGGCTACTCAAATGGAGCAAATATTGCAGGGAGCTTGTTATTCCATTATACTGCTTCCTTGCAAGGTGCCATTCTTTTCCATCCTATGGTACCAAGAAGAAATATAACATTGCCTAACCTAAGTGGAGTTCCGGTATTTATTGGTGCGGGTGAAAATGATCCCCTCTGTTTGCCACAGGAAACGATTGATTTAGAATCACTGCTTACCGAAGCTCACGCAGATGTTACCGTCCATTGGGATCAATTGGGACACCAGCTTTCACAAAAAGAAGTGAACGAAGCCAAAATATGGTATAATACAATTATTAAAAAATAGACATGCAGGAAGCGTGTCTTTTTTTCTCACAAAAAAGGAGTTAGTATGGAGAAAGGAGCTCTTATGGATGGCATATCATTTTACAGGACTAGATCATGTCCAGCTCGCTGCACCAGCTGGTTCAGAGCAAGCTGCCATTCATTTCTATCACACGATACTAGGATTGATCGAATTGGAAAAACCGGAAGCCCTAAAAAAGAATGGAGGAGTTTGGTTTCAATTAGGAAATCAACAGCTTCATATTGGCATTGAGGATTCATTCCAACCAGCTAAAAAGGCTCATCCAGCGTTTTATGTGCAGCAATTAGAAGAATTAAGAAGCCATTTGTCAGAGCATAACATACCTTTTCAAAACGATGATCGGTTACCAGGTTATGATCGTTTTTATGTAGAGGACCCGTTTGGTAACCGTCTAGAATTCTTAGAGAAAATATAAAGGAGTTAGAAGTATGATTCACAAAAATTGGGAACAAAACAAAACGATTAAACAACTTGAATGTGTTCACGCTAATGCAAAAAAATTCGTTGTAGATACTACATTGACCCCTGGCAAAATATATGATGTAAAAAACGAAACGGAAGAATTTTATTTCATTATTGACAACACGAATAGAATTGCAGGCTTTAAAAAAGAGTACTTCAAAGAACTTAGCTAAATCCGTTAGATTTTTTAAAAAATGTTATAATTTTCCGGCGAATAGGACAATATGTATAAAAGAGAGACATTCCATGAAATGATTTTGTATAAATAATAGTCCTTTGAGGAGATGGTTCGCATTGAAAAGGCTTATTCTAATCCGTCATTGCAATGCTGAAGGACAGCATAAGGATTCTCCATTAACGAATGATGGAATTCACCAAGCACGACGTTTAGCAGCATTTTTAAAGGAAACGGGATATTCGATTGAACGAATTATTTCAAGTCCTTATTTACGTGCGATTGAAAGTATAAAACCTTATGCTGAGCAACAGTCTCTACCTATTGAGGTCGATGAACGACTGAAGGAGAGAATTCTGAGTGAAGAGCCTATTGATGATTGGATGGATGTATTGGAGAAGTCTTTTTCAAACCAAGATTTCCGTTTGCCTGGTGGCGAATCATCGAACGATGCAAGGGAGCGAGTGCAACAAGTATTACAGGACTTAAAAGAAGAAGAAACAGACTCTGATATCGCAATTGTAACGCATGGTAATTTACTTGCTATTCTATTAAGTGATTTTCAAGCTGACATAGGATTTAATCATTGGAAGGGCTTTACTAATCCAGATGTTTTTTCAGTCCAAAAAACCGGTGGTGAATATGTGGTTGAAAGAGTTTGGCACGAAGTCTAATTAACATTCCAAAGACTGTCTTGATGACAGTCTTATTTTTGTGTTTCGTAGAATAATTGTATGTAGAATACAAAAAATGACTCTACAGAGATAAAACACTTTTACCTCTAACTTTAAATAGTCTATAATGAACTGTAAAGAAATTTTTGGTATAATAATGAACCGAAATGGTTTTTGTTTTATATTTTAAGGAGGAGATTTGTTTGGCGTTTGTTATTACATCACCTTGTAAAGATGAAAAAGCTGGCGAATGTATAGAAGTTTGTCCGGTAGATTGTATAGAAGAAGGAAAAGATATGTTTTATATCGATCCTGATATTTGTATTGATTGCGGAGCTTGTGAGGCTGTATGCCCAGTAGAAGCTATTTATATGGAAGATGAAGTACCGGAAGAAGAAAATGAATATATTGCGCTTAACAGAAAATTCTTTGAAGACCGATAATAAGAGGAAAAGCCGCTTATCAAAAGCGGCTTTTTAATATTTGATTTGGAAGTCATCAAATCGTGACACTTCTAATTGGTCTATTACTTCTAGCTTGCTAACTTTTGCAAATGGATTCAACCCCTCCATAATGACGGACTTAAATGCCTCAACATCCTCTTCTGGTCCTTCCACGACCATTTCTACATTCCCATCATTTGTATTTTTTACCCAACCATTTAAACCGTATGATTTTGCTTTTAATTGCGCAGTTGCACGAAATCCAACTCCTTGCACTTTCCCATGTACGACAATATGTTGTGAAATCATCCCATTCATCCTCCTTTAATTCTTTGTCTAGTATTAGCATATCAAAACATTTCACAAGAGAATATTATGAAATCCTAGCTTTTGGAAAAGAATATAGTATCAGCACAAGGAGGGATTCCATAACTATGAGCAAACAAATGCCACAGCATCCAGAATCATATTGGAGAGATTCCACAAAGGCCAGAACATCTAAACATTTAGATCAAGATGTGAAAGCTGATGTTGGAATAGTAGGGGGAGGGATTACCGGCATTACAGCTGCCTATCTTCTTAGCAAGCAAGGAAAAAAGGTAGCTTTGATCGATGCTGGCCCTCTTTTTAACGGAACAACAGGTCATACAACCGCAAAGATTACTGCACAGCATGGAATTGTTTATCACACATTTATAGAGCAGTTCGGATTAGATAAAGCTGCATCTTATTATCAAGCAAACAAAGAAGCAATGGACTTTATTAACACAACGATTGAAGAAGAGAAGATTGATTGTGATTATACGGAAGAGAACGCTTATATTTATACAAATTCTGATAAATATGTTGCAAAATTAGAAAAGGAAAAACAAGCCTATGATCAGATTGGAATCCATGGAGCCTTGCTCGACGACATCCCACTAGATTTCTCTGTAAAAAAGGCTTTAAAAATGGATAATCAAGCGCACTTCCATCCATTGAAATACTTAAATCATTTAGTTGATGTGATTCAAAAAAACGGTGGGGACATCTATGAAAATACAACGGCGATAGATGTTGAATACAGTGATCATCCACACATTATTACAAGAAATGGTCACCGTGTGGTTTGTGATCACGTCATAGTCGCATCACATTTTCCTTTTGTAGATGGTGAAGGCTTTTATTTTGCTCGAATGTATCCTAGTCGCTCCTACTTAATGGCGATAGAGCCAAAAAAGGAGTTTCCTGGTGGAATGTACATTAACGCAGAACAACCATCGAGAACGATTAGATATGTGAACATAGATGGGAAAGATGCGCTTCTAGTTGGAGGCGAAAAACATAAAACTGGTCAAGGTAAGCCGGAAATTGAACACTATCAGGAGATTGAAAAGTTCGCGGAAACACACTTTGGCATAAACAATTATTTATATCGCTGGTCCGCACAAGATTTAACGACCTTAGACAAGATTCCGTATGTTGGTCGAATCACCTCAGATCAGCCTGAATTGCTTGTAGCAACAGGATATATGAAATGGGGAATGACGAACGGAACAGCAGCTGCAAAATTACTTACAGATCTGATCCTTGGTGAAGAGAATCCTTATGAAGAACTTTATGACCCTTCCCGTTTCCACGCACAACCAGATCTTAAGAAGTTCGCTGAAATTAACGGAGACGTGGCCAAGCATATGCTGAAAGGAAAGCTAGAATTCACTGGCAAACGAGTAGAGGATTTACAAGAAGATGAAGGGCAAATTATTCGAATCAAAGGAAAACGAACAGGAGCATACCGTGATAAACAAGGTAAAGTCCATCTAGTAGATACAACCTGTACCCATCTCGGCTGTGAAGTGAACTGGAACTCAGGAGACCGAACTTGGGATTGTCCTTGTCATGGAAGTCGTTTCTCTGTTACAGGAGAAGTGATAGAAGGCCCAGCTCAAAAGCCATTGACAAAATATAATGATTAAATAAAAACCAATTTTAAGGGAAAAGAACTTTAAAAATACTAAATATAATGGAAATCATTTCTCATGGCCAAATTGTTATCATATAATGAAATGGAATGTGATTAAACTATCTTGGGAGGGGAACTATGAGAATTGTAGTAGCTGGTGGGGATGGATTTTGTGGTTGGCCTACAGCCTTATATCTATCCAAGCAAGGACATGACGTAACCATACTAGATAATTTAGTCAGAAGGAAAATGGATGACGAGCTTCGGTCCAATTCAGTGACACCTATCGCCAGTCTAGAAGAACGAGTAGTGAAGTGGAAGGAATTGACTGGCAAAGAAATTAAAACGTTTATTGGGGATTTAAACCACTATGATTTCTTAAAAGAAGTCTTTAGGCAGACGCAACCAGATGCATTTGTTCATTTTGCAGAGCAAAGATCCGCACCGTATTCCATGATGGACCGGGAACACGCGGTGTTTACTCAAACCAATAACGTAATCGGAAATCTTAACGTGTTGTATGCGATAAAAGAATTAGCTCCAGATTGTCATCTCATTAAATTGGGAACAATGGGAGAATACGGAACGCCGAACATTGATATAGAAGAAGGATATTTAGAAGTAGAGCATAACGGACGTAAAGACAAGCTTCCATTTCCGAAGCAACCAGGTTCTTTTTATCATTTGTCTAAGGTACATGACAGTCATAACATTATGTTCGCGTGTAAGATATGGGGAATCCGTGCAACGGATCTCAACCAAGGAATCGTTTATGGATTACATACGGATGAGACAGATATGGATCCGGTTTTAGTTAATCGGCTTGATTACGACGGTGTTTTTGGAACTGCACTCAATCGTTTTCTAATTCAAGCAGCTACGGGGCATGATCTGACCGTGTACGGTTCAGGCAATCAAACGAGAGCTTTCTTAAATATAAAAGATACCGTTCGCTGTATTGAAATTGCAGCAGACAACCCGGCAGATCGCGGTGAGTTTCGTGTATTCAACCAATTTACAGAGTATTTCTCTGTAAAAGAATTAGCTGAAAAGGTACAAAAAGTCGCCGATGAGAATGGTCTTCCTGCAACGATTACACACTTAAAAAACCCGCGAATAGAAGCTGAAGAGCATTATTATCACGCGGTGAATACAAAATTACGTGATTTAGGACTAGAACCACATTTGCTAACGGACGAAGTTCTGAAAGGAATATTAGACTCAGTAATTACAAACCGCAATCGTGTTATAAAAGAAAACGTAATACCTTCCGTCACCTGGAAGTAATTAAAAGGAGCTTTTTGCTTTGAAAATTGCAATTGTGACTGAAACTTTTTTACCATCCACAGACGGAGTGGTAACAAGGTTAACCGAAGCAATAAAATATTTGAGAAAAATGGAGCATGATGTGTTAATCATCGCTCCAGATCTCGGCGTTTACGAATATGAAGGGGCAGTCGTCAAAGGTGTAAAAACGACAACAATGCCATTTTACCGGTACAAAAAATTCTCTTTACCACAAAAGATAGTTAAAGAGATGATTGAAGACTATGATCCTGATATTGTACATGTTGTGAACCCCGCTCTAGTAGGTGCATCAGGGGTGCTATATGCTGCGAAATTAGGCTATCCGTTAGTAGCCTCTTATCACACTCATGTACCAAAGTATTTGGATTACTATAAAATTTATAAACCATTAAAGCCGGTCTTTTGGAGTTACTTTAAATTTCTTCATAACAAAGCAGATCTTAACCTATGTACATCCGAGGCTGTACGTAAAGAACTAGTCGAACGTGATTTTTATAATATGCAATTATGGAAAAGAGGGGTAGATATTAACAAATATCACCCTTCTCACCGAAATGAAGACATGAGACTTCGCTTAACGGATGGAAATCCGAAAGATAAACTCATCCTATATGTGGGAAGACTAGCAATTGAAAAAGAAATTCATAAACTAAAACCACTATTGGACAGCCGTAACGACATTCGTTTAGCCATTGTAGGGGATGGACCAGCAAGAGAAGAACTAGAAAGAACGTTTGAAGGAACTAACACTGTATTTACTGGATTTCTGCATGGCGAAGAGCTTTCGCAAGCATTTGCTTCCGCGGACGCATTTGTATTCCCTTCGATAACGGAAACATTAGGACTAGTCATTTTAGAAGCGATGGCGTCTGGACTACCTGTCATTGCAGCTAAAAGTGGTCCGACCATGGAACAAATAGAAGAGGGGAAAACAGGATTGTTATTTGAAAACGAGAATCTTGAAAGTATGTTTGAAGCGGTTAGTCAATTAGATAGTGAGTTAAAGCTTCAAGAATTAAAACATAATGCTCGTATAGAAGCAGAAAAATTCAGCTGGAAAAAACCCTCAGAACAATTATTAGAATTTTATGAGGAAACCATAAAGCAATACCACCAAAAAGCAAACGTTAAAGAAACTATTAGTTAATGATAAACAGAGATCTCTTGAAAGAGTGTCTCTGTTTCTTTTTTGGACAATATTCCTCGCGTCAATTAACATACTATGAAAAGATTAAGTACACAAAACAAATTAACAGAAATAATAATAAGTGAATAAGTGAAAATAAAATCTCAAATTTCTTAATATCCTAAGAATACTCAGTTTATGAGAATTGGGATTCCCTTTTATTTATTACTTCCTATAATATATATTATGTAAACTAGAAAATCGAAAATCAAATTTATCTATTACACTCTATTCTCATACTTTTGTTACATTAGAACTCAAGTTCCCCCATAGTGAATTATTCATACCTTTTTCTCCTTGTGTTGGGTTTTAAACATTAAGAAAAGTGCTTTTCAATCAATAATTTATACTTAACATCACAGCTTGTCATTTCGACAACTTTCACCACCTATCCCTTCCGTTTTTCCTAGTCCATTAAGGGAAAAGATAAAGGAGTTTGCGTGTTTTCTTTTGCTTACACATTTCATAACACATAATAGCCTATAATAAAAGCACTTAACTCAAGTATCTGAGTCAAATGCTTTTACAATTCCTATACGACCTCTCCTTAGCTTCCTAAAAATACACCACCATAAACAAGAGCAAATACAATCACAATTGCAGGATTCAATTTTACTTTCTCTAATAAAATAAAGCTTCCTGCAACTAAGAGAATCGTTTGCCAAATACCGACATCTACATATGATGTATGAAAAAAGCTGTAAGCCATCCCACCAAGCAATATAGCGATCGTTGGTCTGATTAGGGCTGTCATTGTTTTAACCTTTGGTGAATCCTTAAACTTATTAAGTACGCTTAACAGTACGATCATTAATATTAATGATGGTGCAACTGTTGCAAATACTCCAACTACAGTTCCAAGAACTCCTCCTTGCTGGAAGCCAATAAAACCTGCCATTTTAGTTGCTATTGGTCCAGGAAGTGCGTTTGCCATCGCGAGCATCTCACTGAAGTCTTGGACAGACATCCAATGAAAGCGACCAACTACTTCATTTTCCACCAGTGGAATGGAAGCAGGACCACCGCCGTACCCGACAATCCCAGGGATAAAAAACGCTAAGAAGATTTGCCAATAATTCATGAGGTCATTTTCCCCCTACCTTTTTCATCGGATTGTTCTTTCGATTTTATTGGTTTAACAAGTGCATAAACCAATAAAAGCCCAATTAGAATCCCAGGATGTAATCCTGCGATTTCTATTAATAGCCCGGATATGACAGCAAGTGCAATCGTTAGCGTCCAGCCAAGACCACCCTTAGCTTTTTTTAGAAAATCGTAGGTTAATACAGCTAGCATCACACCGACCACCGGCACTACTGCTTGTGTCATGCCTTTCACCCAAGGCTGTTCACTCATAGAGGCTAAAAAGGTTAATAAAAATATCATAATAACAATCGTTGGAATAATGGTTGCCAGAACTGCATTTACCATCCCGATAATTCCTGACACTCGATAGCCAATATATCCAGCCATTTTGGTCGCTATTGGTCCAGGTAAAGAATTACCAAGAGCAAGGATATTTGCAAACTCCTCATCATCTAACCATTTGTATGTCTCGACTACTTCCTTTTTCACTAGAGGAATGGAAGACGGACCACCACCATAACCAAGCATCCCAACCTTAAAAAAAGCTAAGAAAATATGCCACTGTTTCATATCAAATCCCCCGAACAATCTCGATGTGTCTTTTTCTGTTTTTAATAAGCTGCAATTGTTCCTTCTGTTCTCGCTTCTGTCCCACCAAAGAGCGTACCTGTTTCATGGTCACGCCAAATAATCTGGCCACGTCCGAATGCCCCTCTTTCTAGTTGGACCTCTATCTCATGGCCTTTCCTTGCTAAGGCTTCTGCCACGTGTGCTGGGAAGGTAGGTTCTACCATAATTTTCTTCCCTTCCATCCATTGCCATCTAGGGGCATCAAGTGCTGCTTGAGGATTCAAATGAAAATCAATGGTATTCATGATTACTTGCACATGTCCTTGCGGTTGCATAAATCCACCCATTACACCAAATGGACCTATTGCCTGAGTTCCCTTAGTAAGGAATCCGGGTATGATCGTATGGTAGGTGCGTTTCCCACCCTGCAAGGTATTGTCATGATTAGAGTCTAGCGAGAAGTTGTGACCACGGTTTTGTAAGGCAATGCCTGTTCCAGGTACAACAAGCCCTGAGCCGAATCCCATATAGTTACTTTGAATGAAGGACACCATATTTCCTTCATTATCTGCTGTTGCTAAATAAACAGTGCCCCCTTTAGGTGGCGTGCCTGGTTCAGGTTGAATGGCTTCATCACCGATCAGCGCTCGTCTTTCTTTTGCATAGCTATCTGATAGCAATCCTTTAACAGAACTTGACATATGTTTTTCTTCTGTGATGTATGACTGACCATCAGTAAAAGCAAGCTTCATTGCCTCTAGTTGCTTATGATACGTGTCTACAGCATCCATTTCCTTAAAGTCATACCCCTTTAGAATATTTAATGCCATTAACGCAACTAATCCTTGGCCATTCGGTGGTATTTCCCAAACATCATATCCACGATAAGAAACAGAAATAGGATCTACCCACTCCGGTTGATAAGCGGCTAGATCTTCCTTCGTTAAAAAGCCATTATATTGTTTAGAGAATGCAGCAATTTTCTGAGCAATTTCTCCGCGATAAAAGGACTCTCCCTTTGTTTCAGCAATCGCTCTTAACGTAGCAGCGTGACCCTTTGATTTCCATATCTCACCAATCTCAGGTGCCTTACCATCTGGAGCAAAGGTCTCAAACCAATGGTTAAATTCTTCACCCTTTAGCACCTCTTTATACCGTTTAGCAGCAGACTTCCAGAACTTGCCTAAGATCGGTGAAAGAGGATAGCCATTCTCTGCGTAATCGATAGCGGGCTTTAGTACATCCGTTAAAGGTAGCTTGCCAAATCGCTCAGAAAGCTCTACCCATGCACCAGGTGCTCCTGGTACAGTAACAGGAATCCAACCGAACTTCGGAATTTCCTCATATCCCCGTTCTTTCACCTTATCAACGGAGATTGATTTGGGCGATGGTCCGCTTCCGTTTAAACCATGGAGTTTTCCTTTTGTCCAAACAAGGGCAAAGGCGTCCCCTCCAATTCCATTAGATGTAGGTTCGACAACCGTTAGCGCTGCAGCAGTAGCAATTGCTGCATCGATGGCATTGCCTCCTTGCTTTAGCATATCTAAACCGGCTTGTGCGGCTAACGGCTGGGAGGTTGCAACCATCCCTTTACTAGCAACAGTAGTCATCCGTTGTGATCCATATGGATAGCTTAAATAATCAATGTTCTTCATCATGACTACTCCTTTCTATTAAAATTTCACACTTCGTGACAAGCAACAAAATGTCCTTCTTCTATTTCACGCCATTCTGGTCTAACCTGACTACACCTTTCCGTTGCTAGCGGACAACGAGTATGGAAAGGACAGCCCTTTGGATAATTTGCTGGATTAGGCAGGTCACCATCTAGTCGAATTCGCTCTTTTTTTCTACCTGGAATTGGACGAGGAATTGCAGATAAAAGGGCTTTCGTGTATGGATGAAGAGGATTTTCATATAGTTGTTTAGATGACCCCAGTTCTGCTGTTGCACCTAGATACATGACTAGTACTCGATCACATACATGTCGCACCACACCCAAGTCATGAGAAATAAATAAATAGGTTAATTGATGAGATTGTTGTAATTTTTTTAGTAATTTAATGATTTGAGCCTGCACAGATACATCTAGTGCTGAAACAGCCTCATCACATACGATAAAAGATGGATTTAACGCAATCGCTCGGGCAATACCAATTCGTTGACGTTGTCCACCACTAAATTCATGCGGATAACGCTCATAATACTCTTCTTTTAGTCCAACCTCCACCAATAGTTCCTTGACTCGTTTTTGTCTTTCGGCCCTTGACAGGTTGGTGTGAATTATAAAAGCTTCCTCTAGTGCATCACCAATGCGCTGGCGAGGGTTTAAGGATGCATAAGGATCCTGGAAGATCATTTGCATTTCCTTTTTAAATGTTTTCAGTTTCTTTTCTGATAGGCCACTAATTTCTTCACCGCGAAATTTAATGGACCCGTCTGTTAATTCTTCTAAACCTAAGACAGTTCTGCCAAACGTAGATTTTCCACAGCCAGATTCACCAACAACTCCTAATGTCTCACCCTCAAACACATCAATACTGACGTCTTCGACAGCCTGAACATTTCCAGTTGTTCGCTTTAGAACACCGCTTTTTATCGGAAAATATTTCTTCACATTCTTCACTTCAAGAAGTGGCTGATTTGTCATGTGTAGGCACCTCCTGTAGCCAACATTTGGACTGGTGGTTTTCAGATACCGTAAACGACGGTGGTGACTGTGCGCGACATTTATCCGTTGCAAATTCGCACCTTGTATGGAATCTGCATCCTTCTATTTTTTCATTAATGTTCGGTAATGTACCCGGAATTGATTCCAGTGCATGGGTTTCATCATCTACATTTGGTACAGATGCTAACAATCCCTTTGTGTAAGGATGCTGTGGATGGTTGAAAATAGTTTCCACATCTCCAATTTCTACTACTTCCCCTGCATACATAACCATCACACGATCAGCAATTTCGGCTACGACACCCATGTCATGAGTAACGAAGATAACTCCCATATCCATTTCTTTCTTTAAATCATCCATTAAATCTAAGATTTGAGCTTGGATCGTTACATCCAGAGCTGTTGTCGGCTCATCAGCGATTAACAAGGATGGCTTACATGCCAGTGCAATAGCAATCATCACACGTTGACGCATCCCACCACTTAGTTCATGAGGATATTGCTTTAATCGTTTTATGGGATCAGGAATACCAACTTGTTCTAGAAGTTCAATCGCCTTAACATTTGCCTCTTTTTTACTCATTTTTCTGTGAATCATCAAAGGTTCACGTAATTGATAACCAATGTCGAACACTGGATTTAACGCAGTCATTGGTTCTTGGAAGATCATAGACATCTTATTACCACGTAAACGGCGTAGCTCTTCTTCCTTTTTCTTCGTTAGATCTTCATTATTAAACAAAATCGATCCTTCTGTGATTTTTCCATTTTGGGGAAGAAGCCCCATTAAAGAAAGGGAAGTAATACTTTTCCCACAGCCGGATTCACCTACTATACAAAGTGTTTCGCCTTTATTTACTGTGAATGATATCCCACGAACAGCTGAAAGATTACCTTCAGCTGTTCGGAATTGGGTTACCAGGTTATCTACTTGAAGTAATTGTTCCATTTAACTCTACTCCCTGCTAACGTTATAGAGTGACCATGTTCCTGTTGGGTCTAATTCTAAGCCTTTCACACTCTTATCATATGCTGCAGAAACGACGCCATGGTTCATAGGGATCCATACAGCATCTTCAATTGCGATCAAGTTTGCTTGATGTAGCTTTTCTAGACGCGCATCTTGATCTACTAATGTACGAGATTCGTCTACTAACTTATCGAATTCCGCATTGGTATATCTCATTCTGTTTGATGCACCAAGGTTATCTGAATGAAGGTTAGGATATAACAATTCACTACCATCTGCAGTACTATTCGTCCAACCTAAGAATGTCATTTCAAAATTACCCGCTGCTGTTGCATCTAGGAAAGTTCCCCATTCCATTGTTTCAATGGATACATCTAACCCAACTTCACTTAATTGAGCTTGAACAATTTCTGCCATTTTCATGTAGCTTCCTGAATCAGATGCAAGCAGAGTTATCTTTTGTCCTTCATAGCCATTATCTTTCAAGATTTGCTTTGCTTTTTCTGGATCATAGTCATATCCAGCATCTTTTGCTTCCTCTTTATAACCGAAAACTTTAGGTCCAATAATACTATCATTTTGAACACCTAGGCCATTCAACTGTTTAACATAAGCCTCTGTATTAACTGCGTGTGCAACGGCTTGACGGAAGGCTAAATCATTAAAGGGCGCCTTTTCCATATTGAAGCCTAGATAATAAACGGGAGTACCTTCTTTCTTCTGAATTTCTACACTGCCAATGCTTTCAATTCTTGGTAAGTGCTCTGCAGGAATCCCGTCGATGAATTGCACTTCCCCAGTTTCTAACATAGATACTGCTGTAGAATATTCAGGAACAACACGCATCGTAACTTTTTGAAGTGCAGGTGCACCTTGCCAGTAATCAGGATTTGCCTTAAGTGTGACATGGTCCCCCTGTACCCATTCTTCAAACATAAATGGTCCTGTACCAACCGGGTTACTATTGATATCTCCCTCTTTATCGGCTGTAGTGCTAACGATTGCAGCATTTTTGTGAGAAAGTGCTGCTAAAAGTGGTCCATATGGATATTTAGTTTTAATAACAACGGTGTACTCATCCTGTACTTCAACTGATTCAACTGGTTCTAACAAGGAAGCACGAGGCGCCGCTCGCTTTGGATCACGGAACTGATCGAATGTATATTTAACAGCTTCTGCATTAAAGTCTGTTCCGTCATGGAACTTAACTCCTTCTTTAAGCTTAATCACCCATGTATTTTCGTCTGGGTTTTCATAAGACTCTGCTAAAAGTGGTTCAATTTCCATTGTTTCGCCATTACGAGTAAATAATGTTTCATAGATCTGACCTGTCATCGCTGTTGAGACAGAATCATTTGTATCAATAGGTGAAAGACCAACAATATCAGAAGTTGCTGCGTACGTTAATTCTTGTGGTACGTCTTTACCATCACTACTGCTATCTGCATTACCGGATGACTGACCACTACATCCAGCAACAGCTAGTAAAGCTAAAACTAACAGTGTACTAAACAAGACTTTCATTTTGCGTTTCATGTTAAACCCCCATTATAATTAATTATTTAAATCCATATTCGGATCCAGTGCATCACGTAATCCGTCACCTACAACATTAAAAGCAAATACTACTAGCATAATCGCTACCCCTGGAACAATCGTCATGTGAGGTGCGGTCCACATAAATGCCTGTCCCTCCGCTATCATTGCTCCCCATTCTGCTGTTGGCGGTTGTGCACCTAATCCTAAAAAGCTAAGTGCTGATGTTGATAGAATAGAAGTTGCCATCCGCATCGTTGCGAAGACGATAATTGGAGCCATACAGTTTGGTAGAATATGTTTAATAATAATTCGGCTATCCTTCGCTCCAAGTGACCTCATCGCAAGGATGTATTCTTGTTTTTTGACAGACAACACACTGCCTCGAACAATTCTTGCACAGCCTGGAATCGACCATATACTAATCGCAATGATTACATTAATAATACTTGTTCCTAGCATAGCAATGATCAACATAGCTAGTAGGATACCTGGGAATGCGAATAATAAGTCTACTATTCTCATAATAATTCCGTCTAATCGTTTATAATATCCTGCTAGTAATCCTAAAGTGATTCCACCTAAAAGACCAATGATCACAGAAGTAATCCCGACTACAAGCGAGAGTCTTGCGCCATATACTAACCTTGACCACATGTCCCTACCATAGTTATCCGTACCTAACCAATGACCTTCAGCACCTATACCTAACTGAGTCTTAGCTAGATTTTGCTCAATCGGATTGTAACTAACAAGGAGTGGAGCAAATATGGCCATAAGAATTTGGATGATGATTATAAATAATCCAAATACAGCTAATTTATTTTTCACCAATCGCTTCATTAACTGAAGAAATGGTTTTTCTCTCTTTTTTTCTTTTGCAACCTTGTCGGTTTGAAGTGCTTCAGAAGTCATGGAAATTACCTTCTTTCTAATCGTAACTAATCCTTGGATCAATAATCGCATAAACAATATCAACAATTAAGTTCACTAGAACAAATAATCCCGCTACTAACAATACTGTTCCTTGAACCATTGGGAAGTCCCTTGCGGCAATGGCATCAATCATTAATCTTCCAACACCATTAATTGCAAATACCTGCTCGGTAATAATCGTTCCACCTAAAAGACCACCAAAGTTAACACCAATGACAGTAATAACAGGAATCATTGCATTACGTAATGCGTGAATCCAAATGACACCACGTTGTCTTACCCCTTTTGCTTTCGCTGTCCGGATATAATCTGCTCGGATTACCTCAAGCATTGTCGATCTCGCCATTCTAGCAATCATGGCAGCTGATGCAGTCCCCAGTGTAATGGCTGGTAGGATTAACTGCTTCATTCCTTCAATGGTGTAGAACGGAGCACTTAACCCTCCTACAGGTAACCATCTGAGTGTTACTGAGAATAGTAGGATTAACATTGTTCCTAACCAGAAGTTCGGAATGGAAATCCCTGCAAGAGCAAATGTTGTACTTGAAACATCAAACCAAGAATTTTGTTTGATTGCTGAGATGATCCCTGCTGTCACCCCAATAATAACTGCAACAATCATACTCGCTATTGCAAGATTTAGTGTGTTAGGAAATCTAGTGATAATCGCATCCGATACGGATTGATTAGTCTGGAAGGAATATCCTAAATCTCCTTGCAGAACCCCTTTCATGTAATCAACATATTGTACTAGAACTGGTCGATTTAGACCTAAGTCCTCACGAATAGCTTCTAAATCAGATTGACTTGCGGTTGGACCACCGATTATTGTTGCCGGATCCCCCGGTGCGAGATACATACTCATAAATACTAGAAAGGATATCCCAACTAAGAGGAATATGAGCTGCATAAAACGACGGGTGACTAGACCTATCATATATTCCCTCCTCTCCTTAACATACTATAGGTGTAAGTCATTTTTACTAAAATTATTCCTTTTTATCTAATTACACCTAATTTTACAAACGTTTGTTAAGCAAAAAAGCCATTTTGTTTAACATTCGATTTAGTGTTGTTGTCGATTATATATGAATATTCAGAAAAATGAAAGAGTTTTTTTGCGAAAAAAATTAAAAATATCTATTTTCAGAAAATGTTGTGTTTCCATTTCTGATTTAGTAAAATGAAAAACTAGTAAGATCTATTTATTGTAAAATTACTAGTAATAAGGAGCAATTTTATGAAATTAGATGACACAGATCAAAAAATCCTTCAAATGTTAATAGAGGATGGAAGAATTTCTTATACAGATATTGGAAAGGAATTAAATATTTCTCGTGTTGCAGTTCGAAGTAGGGTCCATCAAATGATGGAAGAGGGAATTATCGAGAAATTTTCTTGTGTAGTCAACAGTGAGAAAGTTGGTAAAAATGTCTCTGCGTTCTTTGAAGTAGACTGTGAACCATCTAGTCTAGTAAAAGTAGCAGAGAATCTAGCAAATAATCCTTTTGTTGCCAGCTGCTATCAGATGACAGGTCCCAGTACACTACATATGCATGTGCTTGTCAACGATTTCCCGCAGCTCGAGTCATTCATTAATAACGAATTATATGCGCTTGAAGGGATTTCAAGAGTGGAGAGTCACATTCTGTTAAGAAGGTTTAAAAGTAGAACAGGACTTAAATTATAAGAATCTACTTGCGTGATTCTAAATATTGGAAGCGTTTTCGGTTTTACTATTGTATGTTACTTAAAAGGCAACTCCAGAAGAGTCGCCTAAGGCTTGTGGGGAAACTCGTGTTTTTCTACAAGCTTTTTTAGTCCACCTCAAGAGAAATAGTTAAGTCTCTTTTTTAGAAAATTAATAGAGGACTAAGCATCTGTTACTACGTTATATCCAAGGCTGGGCCGCTAAATGCCGATCCCCAGTTGTTTGCTTAAAGGTATCGCCACAGAACGTAACGTAGTGGAGTTCTAGGAGGATAAAAAGCGAGCTGACCGCAATGGAAATCAACAACCATGCTTAACAGAGGCTATCACAAAAAAAGAAAGCCCTTTTATTAAAGACTTTCTCTTTTTGCTGTTGATTGGCGGTAGTTAATCTGATAAGGCACAATAATTCTTTTTGCTAATTCATTTTTATTTTGCGTGAGTTCAATAAGATTCTTAGCTGAATTGGTCCCTAATTCGTAAATCTTTATATCTACCGTTGTCAGCGGTGGCCTAGTAATTTCAGAAAGATATACATTGTTAAAGCTCGTTATCGATACGTCTTTTGGTACAGAGTAACCAAACTCCTCAAGCATCGTAATAACACCTAAACTCATCAGGTCATCGGTAATAACTAAAGCAGTTGGAGGAATGTCTAGTGTAAATAGATGTTCCACTGCATCTCTTCCGCCTGATTTAGAAAACTCCGTATGAACCTTATATTCATCTACGTTCGGAAGTCCCGCTTCTAAAATCGCCGAATTGAAGCCATTTAACCGGTCTAGTGTAACGACCAAGTCTGTTGAACCACCTATAAATCCAATATATTCATGGCCAAGTTCTATTAAGTGCTTGGTTATTTCATAGCCTGCTCTCACATTATTATTATCTACATAGGTTATTTCACTTTCGTCTCGATACGGCTTTCCCACCACGACAAAAGGGAACTCTTTTTCAAGAAGGTAATCTAATACGTCATCATTCACGCGGGAATAAAGCAGGATTACACCATCTACTCTATTTCCGTGTATCATTCTTTTCACTTCTTCTACAATTTCATCCTCATTGGCACCTGTAGAAACATAGAGTGAATATTCCATATCATGAGCGACAGAACTAATCCCCCTCAACACCTCTGGAAAAAAGGGATTCTGTAAAGCCTTGTCTGCTGATGACGGCATAATTACTCCAATTGCCTTCGTCGAACGGACAGCTAAATTTCTTGCATTTATATTAGGGTGATAGCCTAAGTCCTTCATTGCTTTCTTCACTCGTTTTTTTGTTTCTGCGCTAATTCTTGGATTGTCTGCCAAAACTCTAGAAACTGTTGAAGGAGCAACTCCCGCTGCTTTTGCAACATCCTTTATTGTAACTGCCATGCTATTCACCCTTCATCTATGATTAGTCAAATCATTGCTTATATTTTATTACATAAAAGAACATTTGCAAACAATTACTTGGGTTCCTCCACTTTGTAAAGCATTACCCTTTGGATCCACCAGCCGTTAATCCAGAAATCAGATATCTTTGCAAGAATAGATATACGGCTGCTATTGGTAATGCTACTAATACAGATCCTGCTGCAAAGACTGTAAAGTTGTTCGCAAATTGATCATTTATAAAGTTAAACAAGCCTACTGCTAATGTATATTTACTTTCACTTGATAATACAATCGAAGGAAGCAAGAAATCGAACATAGGTGTCATAAAGTTAAATAAAGCAACTACTGCTAAGATCGGCTGAGCTAAAGGAAGCATAATACTCCAAAACACTCGTAAATGTCCTGCTCCATCAATTCTTGCTGCCTGATCTAATTCGCGTGGAATCGTATCGAAATACCCTTTTACTAACCACGCATTGAATGGAATTTGCCCACCGAGATAAATCAAGATCAATCCAAACAAGCTATCTAATAATCCAATCATATTTAAGAAGATGTATAAGGCAACCATTGCCATCATGACCGGAAACATTTGAAGAAGCAGGAACACGTACAACCCATTTTTTCTTCCTGCAAATTGATATCTTGAAAAAGCATAGGCTACTAAGGAAGTAAATATCACACTACCTAGTGCTGTACTAACAGAAACAATTAGCGAGTTTTTATACCAGGTTAAATAGTCACTCTCTGCACTAAAAAGCCATTTATAATGCTCCAACGAAAAATTCTTTGGGATTAAGCTTGAAGAATAAAGGCTTGTTCCTTGGTTAAGTGACATTCCAACCGTCCATAACAATGGATAAATGATGATTACAAACACTACAGCTAATATCGCGTAAATCCCAGCAACTTCTAATTTTGATTTTGTTTTTTGAGTCATTATATTTCACCCTCTTCTTTAAATGATTTAGTTTGTCTAAATTGATAGAAAGCAAAAGCTGAAACAATGACTCCCATTATAATAGAAACAACTGCTGCCATACTGTAATTATTGGTGTCAAAGGTTAGTTTATAAACCCAAGATATCAAGATATCCGTTCCACCTGCATTCTGCCCTCGAATTGGTGGATTACCTTCGTTGAATAAATAAATAACATTAAAGTTGTTAAAGTTCTGCGCATATTGCATGATAAGCAGTGGTGCTGTTGCGAATAATACGTGTGGCAAGGTGATATGACGAAACTTCTGAAAACGTGTCCCTCCATCCACATCAGCAGCTTCATACCAGTCCTTCGAAATACTTTGTAAAACACCAGTAAACAAGGCAAATATAAATGGAAAACCTAGCCATGTTTGAATCATTATGATCGCAATCTTGGCATAAAATGGATCACTCAACCAAGGAATGCCTTCACCACCAAAGAGCGGGATAATGATATCGCGATTAATCGCTCCGAATTCATCATTGAACATAGCAGAGAATATTAAAATTGTAATAAAAGCTGGTACCGCCCAAGGGAGAATTAAGATGGTTCGAATCAGCTTTTTAAACTTTACTCTTGGGTCATTGACCAACAGCGCTAGAAATAGACCGACTGCAATTTGTAATGTAGTGGATACCACTGTCCATACGATTGTCCATGAGAATACACTTAAAAAAGTCTCTTGCCAGATCGGGACAGTTACTAAATTTACAAAATTATCAAATCCAACCCATTCGACTAGGTTTCTCGGCGGAGAATGGTATAGGTCGTAGTTCGTGAATGCTAAGAGAATCGAGAATAGCAATGGAAAGATAACGACAAATATCATTAATATTAAACCAGGGAATGTCATCAAATAAGGAAAAGTAGTATCATAAGCATCGCGTATCGTTTCGCGCATTTTCTTAGGCTTCCAGCCAGTCTGAATCTTCTGTGCCTGTCTTTTAGCATCGATTACATTAAATACATACAAGCTACCCAAAATAACGATACCAATTAGGGAAAGTACACCTAAAACCAGAAGTCTAATCGAATGATCTACACCTGGAATTGTCCCTAATGTTCTTAGACCCCATAACCCAAAATTGATAGAATCTAGCATAGTTACAATAAAAGCGACTTCAACAAGTGCAAAGATGACCCCTTTGAGGAAACGTCTGTTATATATTTGACCTAAACCAGCAAATAATATAGACAAAACCATGGCAATAACTGGGCTATGATTGTTTTTAGATACGTGATTGTCTGCTGTCCCATTCATCATAAATCCTCCTTAAAAAAACCGATTATAGGTATGGAAAGTTACTTTCCATACCTATAAATCTAGTTATTGTCCAGTTCCTCCACTGGCTTCAATTTTTGTTTTGATTTGTTCCACTGCTTCTTCAAGCACTGGCTTCACATCTTCACCCTCAGCAATAAACTGAAGTGCATTGTTTGCAGGTTCCCATACTTGCGACATTTGAGGTGTACTTGGCATAGGGACACCAGACTTAATTTGTTCAGCAAACGCTTCATAAATTGGATCATCAATTGATTCTAATGCTTTCGTATTTGGCGGTAGCTCTCCTGCTGTCTCAAAATACTCTTGAAGATTTTCTTCATTAGTAATGAACAGTGCTAGGTCTTTCGCCCAATCCTTATGCTCCGAGTAATAGGAAACCATCCATGTTTTTACCCCTACAAAAGTAGAGCTTGGTTTACCGTTGATATCTGGGAAAGGCGCAGTCTTTAATTTGTCACCTAACGCTTCTTTATAAGTAGCAATACTCCAAGGTCCATTGATTACTGCACCGACCTTACCTTCTGTAAATAGACCATCTACAACGTCCACAGTAGTTGATGTTGGGATCTTACCTTTTCCAAAGAATGATTGGAATAGCTCCCCACCTTTCACAGCGCCTTCGTTGGCAAGGCCGATGTCTGTAACATCATACTCACCAGGCTCACCACCAAAGATATATCCACCATAGTTCTTAAAGAATGGGTATGCAAAATAGATATCGTTCGGCTTCATCAAGAACCCGTATTGGTCTTTTGATTGATCTGTATAGTTTTCAAGAATTGCTTGTAGATCTTCAATCGTTTTAGGTGCTTCCTTAACAATATCTGTATTGTAGTAAATACCATAAGTCTCAATAACTGCTGGTGCACCATACACGTTTGTTTCACCGTCGTATTCATACGTTACAGCATCTATTGCAGCTTTACTGTACCCACTTTTCTCTTCTTCAGTTAAGCTTAGTGGTTCTGCTAATCCCTGTGCAACAATGTTTCCAATTTGATCATGTGGTTGTAAGAACAAGTCTGGACCTTTTCCTTCTGGTCCTGCTAATGATAATTCTTGTAGCTGGTCTAGCATCGACTTCGCTACAACATTGACTTTAATACCTTCTTTTTCTTCATACTTTGCAGCAAATGATTTGACAGCCTCTAAATGCTTCTCTTCATCATTAGCCCATATTGTTAATTCATCAGGCTTCTCATTTGTTTCTCCAGAGTCTTTATTTTCACTCTTACCCTCTTCTGGACGATCAGGAGCACATGCTACTAATGCAAACAGAGTTGTTAGAAGTAGCAATGTAAAAAGACACTTCTTTACCATTTTGACTCTCCCCTTTGTAAATATTAACTGATTATAATTTGAACAAACCATTTGTGAAACCGTTTGCTCAATTATGGATTTATTATAGGATATAACATTCATTGTTGCAAGCGGTTTCTTTAAAATTGTTCAAAAAAGTATAGGTGGTGTGCTGATAAATTCTTTAAAAACCCCACTATCCACTTATCCTCCTCTCTATCAATTCAAGGGAATCGTTTGCGCAATATTTTTATGTATCCGATTACATTATCTATTGACATTTCCAAATAATCTACTAAAATTTTGTTTAACAACATGAATAACAGAAAATTCAAGGGCAATGCTTTTGTATCTACAAACAACCCCGGTTTTATTACAAAATCGGGGTTGTTTTTGTGTGAAAGGAGGGAAAAATAACAGTTCTTCAGTAATTATGTGTTGCAAATTTTCTATTCAATTTGATAAGGAGGGAAAGAGAAATGCATTCTATTAGACTCGTAAAATTAGCCATTTCACTTGTATTGTTTTTAACATTGGTCATTGTTCCGACGACCATACATGCAGAAGTTGGACCTAATAACGACGTCAATTATTCTACTGATGTGATTTACCAAATCGTGACAGACCGCTTTAATGACGGGGATCCAACCAACAACCCAACAGGAGATAACTACAGTGCAGATTGTTCTAACCTCCAGTTATATTGTGGTGGAGATTGGCAAGGGATAATCAAGAAAATCCAGGACGGCTATCTAACCAACATGGGCGTTACTGCTCTTTGGATTTCTCAACCTGTAGAAAATGTTTACGCTGTACACACAGATGGCTATGCTTCCTATCATGGGTATTGGGCAAGAGATTATAAAAAGACAAACCCATATTTCGGGGATTTCTCTGACTTTGATCAGCTGATCGATGTTGCTCATAGGAATGGAATGAAGGTAATCATTGATTTCACCCCAAATCATTCATCACCAGCTTTAGAAACTAAGCCAGGTTATGTGGAAAATGGTGCAATCTATGACAATGGAAACCTACTTGCTTCCTATTCGAACGATCCATTGAACCTATTTCATCACTATGGTGGTACCGACTTTTCTTCTTTTGAAGACTCAATTTATAGAAACTTGTATGACTTAACTGATTATAACTTGAATAATCAAGTAATCAACCATTACCTAAAGGAATCAATCAAATTGTGGCTCGATAAAGGGATCGATGGAATCCGTGTGGATGCAGTAAAGCATATGCCAATGGGTTTTCAAAAATCCTTAATGGATGAGATTTATAACCATCGACCTGTATTTACATTTGGAGAGTGGTTCCTAGGTACAAATGAAGTAGATAGTAAAAACCACTACTTCGCTAATGAAAGCGGAATGAGTTTACTAGATTTTAGATTTGGACAAACGCTGAGAGAAGTTTTGCGTGATGGAACAGATGATTGGTATGGCTTTAATAATATGATTCAATCGACAGCATCTGCTTATGATGAGGTCATTGACCAGGTTACCTTTATTGATAATCATGATATGGGCCGTTTCTCTGTAGAAGGAAATGCTACTAGACAAACTGATTTGGCTTTAGCCGTCTTACTAACATCGCGTGGAGTACCTACTATCTATTATGGAACAGAACAGTATCTAACAGGTAGCGGGGATCCGACAAACCGAAAGCCGATGTACTCTTTTGATAAGTCGACTACTGCCTATAAGATTATTAGTAAACTAGCCCCATTAAGAAAACAAAACCCAGCTCTTGCATATGGGAATACAACTGAACGTTGGGTGAATTCAGATGTCTATATTTACGAACGTAAATTTGGTAACAATGTAGTAGTTACAGCGATCAACCGTGGTTATACAGATTACGAGATTACAGGTCTACAAACCTCTCTACCAGGTGGACCATATTCTGATCAATTAGGTCAGCTACTGGGTGGGAATGAGATTCATGTTAACAGTTCTGGATCTGTAAGTTCATTTAACTTAGGAGCAAGAGAAGCAGCCGTTTGGGAATACACAGAAACATCAACAACTCCGCAAATAGGACATGTCGGTCCTGTAATGGGCCAGGTTGGCCACACTATTACGATAAATGGCGAAGGCTTTGGCGCAACAGAAGGACAAGTCCATTTAGGCTCAGAAAGTGCAACGATTGTCACGTGGAATGATAAAGAAGTTCAATTCACCGTACCTGAGGTTATGGCTGGAAAATATGATGTTACCCTAACAACAGCTGATGGAGCCATAAGTAACAAATTTTCAAATTTTGAGGTATTAACGAACGAGCAAGTATCAGTCCGTTTTGTCGTTAATAATGCAAACACAGAACTTGGATCGAATATTTATTTAGTAGGTAATGTCCACGAGTTAGGAAACTGGGACCCAAATAAAGCTATTGGGCCATTCTTTAATCAAGTAGTTTACAAATATCCAAACTGGTACTATGATGTTAGTGTACCGGCTGATACCAATCTTGAATTTAAATTTATTAAAAAGGATAGTGTTGGTAATGTCGTTTGGGAAAGCGGTATCAATCATGTATATCGTACTCCAGCCTCTGGAACAAGTACGATTTCAGTAGACTGGCAATAAAAATGCTTTTTAATTAAAGGGCAATGCTTTTGTTTATACAAACAACCCCGATTTCTTAGACGAAATCGGGGTTTTATAATGGAAAGGAGAAATCAACCATGTTTAAAGAAGCTGTTTATCACAGACCAAAAAACAATTATGCTTATGCGTATGATCAAGAAACCTTACACATTCGCTTGAGAACAAAGAAAGATGATGTACAGGAAGTTATACTTATCTCGGGTGATCCTTATCATTGGATCGACGGGAAATGGCAGACAAATAGACTAGAAATGAACAAATCTGGAAGCGA
The DNA here is from genome assembly GCF_007301515.1 of Radiobacillus deserti. Classification (GTDB taxonomy): domain Bacteria; phylum Bacillota; class Bacilli; order Bacillales; family Amphibacillaceae; genus Radiobacillus; species Radiobacillus deserti. The sequence goes on along the minus strand of NZ_CP041666.1, from coordinate 1,777,935 downwards.
TGAACTATTTGATTACTGGTTCTGTGAATTACGACCATCACAACGCAGACTCAGATATTGTTTTGAACTTAATGATGGAAAGGAAAAAATAACTTATACCGAAAAAGGGTTCTTTGAAACCCCGCCGATTCACGATACGAAATTTCATTTTTGTTTCCCTTTCTTAAATTCTATCGATGTATTCGATGCACCGGACTGGGTTCGTGATACTGTGTGGTATCAAATATTCCCAGAACGTTTTGCTAACGGGGATAAAGAAAACGACCCGCATGGTGTGCTTCCTTGGGCGAGTCAGGATCCAACCCAAGATTCGTTTTTCGGTGGGGATTTCCAAGGCGTAATGGATCACCTAGATTACTTAGAAAATTTGGGGATTAACGGAATTTATTTCACCCCAATCTTCAAGGCTCACTCTAACCATAAATATGACACCATTGATTATATGGAAATTGATCCGCAATTTGGGGATAAGGAAACATTCCGAACACTAGTAAAGGAATGTCATAAACGAGGAATTCGCGTGATGCTGGATGCTGTCTTTAATCATAGCGGTTTTTACTTTGAACCATTTCAAGATGTAATAAAGAAGGAACACGATTCTAAATACAAAGACTGGTTCCATTTGAGAGAATTTCCATTAAAAACAGAAGGAATCCCTAATTATGATACGTTTGGATTCGTTGCTTCCATGCCAAAGCTTAATACAGAGAATCCAGAAGTTAAAGCATATTTATTAAAGGTTGCGACATATTGGGTCAAAGAATTCGACATCGATGGCTGGCGATTAGATGTAGCTAACGAAGTTGACCATTCCTTTTGGAGGGAATTTAGAAATGCTGTGAAAACTGTGAAACCAGATACCTATATACTGGGAGAAATCTGGCACGATTCTATCCCTTGGTTACAAGGAGATCAGTTCGATGCGGTAATGAATTATCCATTTACGGATGCATCTATCGATTACTTTGCACAAAATAAAATAAATACGAAACAGTTTTCAAATGTCATCACAAACGTCCTTCATATGTATCCAGAAACAGTTAACCAAGTGTCGTTTAATTTACTGGATAGCCATGATACACCAAGAATTCTGACTCTAGCTGACAACAACAAAGATAGGGTCAGGTTACTATACTTGTTCCAATTATCCTTTATTGGTACACCTTGTATATATTATGGAGATGAGATTGGAATGACTGGTGGTGAAGACCCAGGCTGTAGAAAGTGTATGGATTGGGATTCATCGAATCAAGATCAGCAGTTATTCTCCTTTGTTCAGCAGCTGATCTCCTTTAGAAAGAGTATTCCTGCCTTTGGCAATCGCGGAAAGCTTCAATTCATAAATGATGACAACAGCCCAAATTCGTTAGTCTATGAAAAGACAACAGATGAAGAAAAAGTTATTATCATCATAAACAATGATCATAAATCAAATAAAGTAAGAGTACCAAAATTAGCAAACAAAAGCTGCAAAGAGCTGTTCAGTCAAAGTGAACAAACCTTCGGAGACGATGTCACCATAGAATTAGCACCATTTGGCTATTTGGCTTATCATATTGTGTAACATAAAAACTATGCAGGTTACCTGCATAGTTTTGTTCATCAAAAGCTAATCAGCCTTACCATTTTTGTTTTTCCCTTTTCGCTATCTTCATCGCAACGGAAAATATCCTCATTACAAATTGTACTTGAATATGGAGAGCCAGGATTTTCCTCCATCCTGTAAATGATAGTGGACGGGGAATTGGAAAGCTTTGCAGTCCCTATTCCCATATTCATCTCCTTCTGTTACAAACATCTTCCTTTACTTAGATATGAAAGATAGCATTAAATGTTTCTTCAAAAACAATTTTGCCTATTGAGTTAGACTGCCTCCTTACTTCAACAAAGAAAGGTACTAATCCTCCTGATCAGTACCTTTCCTTGTTCCATATTAGCCCTCTTTTATTAGAGTAATTTCTTTTCAAGAATTATTTTATGTCGTCCTTTTTTGTCAGTATAAGTATCAATGACATCAAACCCATTTTTTATATTCAAGACTAACATATTACGCCATTTATTCATTGTTTTTGTTTGAACAATACTATATCCAATTTCCTTTAAATATTGATGTTGTCTATCCATTAACTCAGAAGCAATACCGTGTTTTCTGTAAAAAGTATCCACCCCACCTAACCAACTATAAAATTTATTTTTATCAAGTTCGTATCCAATCTTATATCCAATAACTTTCGTACCATTCATCGCAGCAATCACCAACAATTTGGGTTTGCTTGCCATTTTGTTAATTAAATCATCAGAAGTATCAAAAATAGCTTTATGTAGTTCTATAATTCCATCTAAAACATCTGTATCTGGCATTGAATCAAAAATGAAGTAATCAGAATTCAAATGCCGTCCTCCTTAAATTCTTAGCAACTAAGAATAAATATTTCGTTAATCATTATGATAGTCCTTCTTAAACATAATTTGCCCGTAAAGTTGAATAAGTTCAACAAAAACAGCGGCAATCCCTTCTAAGATTAACACACCCGTTGCTATAAAAACTATGTCAACTGTTCTCCAGAGACTATATGCCAATGTAAATGTTTGGAGTCCTGATATTCCCCTAAGTTGGTAATAACTCTACATGCTCCATTTTCCTCGGTAACTATATTCGCAACCTTTTTAATTACTCCCAATAGTTCTAATAGTAATTCGTTATCACTTTCTTCCAATCTAATTAAAGAAGGAATATGCTTCTTCGGTATTGCAACAATATGTACTGGCCAAAAGGGTCTTGTATGATGATAGGCTAAGACATTTTCTGTTTCCAACACTATATTGACTTGGGTTTTACCACTTAATACTTCATCACAATAAAAATCTTCTGTCATAACGACCTCCAATTGTAATTTTTTCGACTATTTCTTTTTACTATCCGTTCATTTTAATTGCATACGTGGTTATTTCCTTTATGGTGCTTTTCCCTGCACTTACAAAAGTGTAAACGTTACAAAATGAGTAAATAGTATTATCTTCTAATATTATAGTGCCATTGACAGATGCTGTCTTACCATGAGTAATAATATTTAGGATTTCAATTTGAACTATTTTTGAAGTAATTCTATTTTCCAGCACCTCAGCCACTTTTTCATTACCTTGAACAGTAAGGTCATTTACTATATTCCAGCATATATCTTTCATAGTATATTTAGATATAGTATTAGAATTTTTTGTAGAAAACGCAATTATTAATTCCTTAAGCACCTTTTTTTTGGGTGAATTCTCACAATCCGCAGGACATAATATTTTTATACCTTGCTCCTTAGAATACATTCCCATTAAAATCCCTCACTTTATTTATGATCATAATCAAATGACCAAATCATCTTCAAGAAAACCGCTACTTTAGCACAAGAAGCAAATGACTTATTCAACAATCAGCACCCGTTAGCATAATTAGTTTTTCATATATACTTCCTTTAACAAGCCGTAGTATTCGACATCTTCAAAGTTTCCCCACTTAAAATCATGTTTCGAAAAAGTGCCTTCGTGGTTAAAACCATTTTTTATAAGAACTCTCCTGGAACCAATATTTTTCTTCATAACGGTTGCCCATATTCTATTTAATTCAAGAAAAGTAAAACCAAAGTCTATTACCTTTCCAATGGATTCAGTTGCATACCCATTTCCCCAATGTGGAAATCCAATCCAATAAGCTATTTCTGCTCTTTTATGGCTATTTTCTAAACGCAAAGTGGCTGTCCCTATTAGCTTTCTTTTACTCTTTTCTTCAATGGCAAATATAAAGCTCTCTTGTTTTTCAGCTCGTTCAGTATGAGTTTTAATCCAATTTATTGCACTCCCAGACGGATATGGATGTGGGATAGTAAGAGTGGTTTCTGCAACTCTTTTATCTCCTGCTAATTCTTCGACAATAGGGGCATCTTCTGGAATGAATCCTCTTAATATCAATTTTTTTGTTTCAAGTTTAGGTATCATATATTTACACTCTCCCAACATGATTATGTAAGTATATCAAATTATCTCATTCCACATGAACTAGATTATGCAAGGTGTCAGCCATTGGAACACTAACCTAACATGGATAATGATGTCTTTAAACCTGCCACCATGGAAATCCAAACAATTAGCCAAATAGAACAAATCCTTGACTTATCCTTTATCAATCCCAACGATAGAATAGAACAGTCTCAACAAAAGAAGCATCAATCCTCTTAGATTAATGCCTCATTCTGTAATTTATTTATGAAAAAAATTAAACCTACCCAATAATATTGTAACCTGAATCTACATACACTACTTCCCCTGTAACGCCTCTAGACAAATGACTAAGAAATGCAACAGTCATATCGCCCACTTCCTCCTGAGTTACATTTCGCTTTAAAGGGGACGTTTCCTCTATTTTATGGAGTATTTCATTAAAGGAACCAACACCTTTGGCCGCAAGTGTGCGAATAGCTCCAGCGGAAATAGCATTTATACGTATGTTTGCTTCCCCTAAATCCATTGCAAGATATTTGACAGATGATTCTAGCGCGGCTTTCGCTACGCCCATAACATTATAACCAGGAACAGCCCTTTCTGCTCCAAGATAACTCATGGTAACGATGGATCCACCTTCTGTCATAAAAGGTTTTGCTTCTCTTGCTACAGCTATTAATGAATAGGCACTCGTATCTTGCGCAAACGCATAACCGGATCTAGAAGTATTGATAAAATCCCCTTTTAAGTCTTCCGAATTTGCGAATGCAACGGAATGTACAACTCCGTGAATGGTTCCAACTTTTTCATGAATTTCATGAAAGGCATTTTTTATACTTTCATCATCGTTGACATCACATTGAACGATCAACGGAGAAGAAGCGGTTTGTTCTTCTTTTAATAATTTATTTAATTTTGCAAATGAACGATCTAGTCTATAAGTAAAAATCGGGTTAGCACCGACCTTATATAGGGACTTGGCTACTCCCCAGGCAAGACTACGTTCGTTCGCAACCCCCATTACTACAATATTTTTACCCTTTAGTTTCATTAAATCTTCCATCGTGTCCTCCTATGTAAAACGAAAAGTAAATCTCTAATTTATACGTAGTTTTAGCACCAGGTATTATACGCTTAGTTTATCATAACTTTTTATTGAATTAAACTACTCGTTCGTCTAATAACGCATTGAATTACGTGTCTACCACCTCTATTCCTCTTATCGAAAACTAAGAGACTTGGTAATAATGTTTAAAGGGTTTCGGTACTATTAATCTTTTAAACATTCAAAATGATATTGCCCTTTCGATAAACTCTGAATTTCCATTTTGACGGTACCACCATTTTCATAACATTTAGCTGTTAGATTATTTAGTTCTTTACTGAGAAAATAGTTGTTAAATAATAAAATAGCGATACTGATGATCAAAATTAAGTTTACTATTAACAGTCCACCTATTACATACTGACTTTTTAAGTTTTTCATACAAGCTCCCCTTCAACTAGTCCTGCTTTCAGTTGTGAAAAGAATGTCTTCTTCTTACCTAATACTGCAAATGACATACGTTCTCTTCACTTCATTATAACAATTAAAAAAAATAGTTCACCCATCTTCATGAAGTGAACTATTTCTATATGAATAGTTATAAAATCAATAATTGCAATTTAAGCAGAAATTCTTTTCTTTTTGTATAGGACATCTTTAAAGCTTTCCAAAAGTTGATCAAAAATTTCATCCCAAGATATAGTCTTTGCATACGCTCGAGCTGAATAGGAAAATGCAGAACGCAGGTCCGAATTCTCCAATAGAATCGAAGTTTGACGTGCAAATTGATTCACTTTTTTAGGCTCACATAGAAAGCCAGTTTTCCCTTCCTTCACTAAGTGTTGAACTCCACCAGCATTTGCACCAATCACAGGTAATCCAGAGGAAAGGGCTTCTAACACCACATTTCCAAATGTTTCGGTTGGCGATGGGAATAAGAATACGTCACTAGATGCGTAAACTTCTGCCAACTGTTCTCCTTCCATAAATCCAGTCCACGTGATTTGCTCTTGATGCTGCTCGGACAACGTATCAAATAATGGCCCGTCTCCCACAATTATTAAGTGTGCATCTTTTCTAATATGTTCTGGCAAGGAATAGAAGGTCTCCAGTACGATATGTATATCTTTTTCTGGAGCAATTCGACCGACATAAAGGATTAGGTTCTTTTCTTTTATTTGATATTTCGCTTTCACGACTTCACTTGAACGCTTGTTTGGTGTGTACATTTGATGGTTAACACCTCTTCCCCACAGTTCAATGTTGTCATGAATTTGGTTTTGTAATAGTTTCTCTTTTGTACTTTTTGAAGGTACAAATACTTTATCAAAGGAACGATGGAACCAGTGCATATACTTCCATAACAACTTATTTAATAGGGACAAATGATAATATTCTAGATAGTCGTCGAAATTCGTGTGGTAGGACGCAACCATCGGAATTCCATTCTTTTTTCCGTAGTGGAGTCCATATAACCCAATGTTAATTGGGGTAGCAATGTGGATTAAGGTAGGTTTGAATTGTTCTAACGTATGCTTTATATGAGGATTCGGTAATGCTAGTCGGCAATCAGGGTACAGTAAAAATGGAATACTGGATAACCGTTGAACTTGAGGGACGGTTGGAACGGGTGTACTTACATTAGGGACAAATAAACGATATTCAATCCCCCGCTTCTCCAGATAATCCGTATAACGTTTTAATGTGCGAGCAACTCCGTTAATCTCAGGTGCGTACGTGTCAGAAAAAATAGCAATTCGCATTTACACACTCCCTTAATTTCTTGGTGCTAGCTTTTATTTAGCTTGAGTGTACCAAAGGAGTGTGTAGAGAACATTGAATTATCGTAAAAATTCGTTAAAATTACTTTTTTATACTGACCGTTGATTCATGTGAGTCAAAATGTTTTCAAATATTGGTTCCGGTCTTTCTTCCGTTATGAGGTGTCCCGTCTTTTTGTAGGTGATGAGCTGGGCATCTGGTAAATCTTGAACTAAACGTTGTCCAACTTGAACAGGTACTACTCGATCCTCCTCTCCCCATATTAATAAGGTAGGGATTTTTATGTCCTGTAATTGATGAGGGAGTAGATCTCCTTCTCGATGGCGCATAAGTCGAATTAATGATTTATAAAAGCCCTTTTCTAATAATGGTCGTCCGAATTCAGTAATCATGTCCTCATCAATTAAGGTCTGGTTATAAAAAACATCTTTCAAATAATCTTTCACTTCCTTTCTTCGAACATAGTAATAGACTATTTTTTCAAAGAAAGGTAAATAAGAGCTAGCGATTAAGAATCTTTGGGATCGTTTTAAGTAACCGGAACTACATAATAAAACTAACTTTTTAATTTTTTTCGGGTCCATTAACGCCATATTTAAAGCAATTTGTCCACCCATCGAATGAGCTATGATATAGGCATTCGTTACATTAAATGTTTCGAGACATTTCATCATCAAAGTTGCGTAGTTTTGAAAGCTGTAAATGAAAGACGTTGATTTTTCACTTTTCCCAAAGCCGGGTAGGTCGATTGCAACAATAGAAAACTGTTCTCGTAATAAAGGGATAATTCGACGAAACGTATAAGTCGAAGACGCAAATCCATGAATAAGAAAAACGGTTGGTTTCTCACTTAACGCATATTCACAATATAGCTTAATACCTGCAATTTCTATGTATGTTTGGTTTAATTCCTCTGTTGACATCGCCCATCACCTCAACTGTATAACTGAGTTATATTATGTACCAGTTATTTTTGGGTGATGTAAGTGTAATATTTTTTTAATACTTTTTTTAAATAAGAAAAGGAAAAAATACGAAGGTGAAAACCTAGGAACCAATTGGGTTTATTTGCCGAATACGTAAATCGCAAACAGCCATACTATTACTATTTCCATTAGCAACTATGGGAGTGATGTCATGATTAAGGAAAAAATGAAAAAAACTGGATTCCCTCTTATAATAGTTCTTATTGGACTAGTATTAATTAGCGGATTCACATACCTTTTCGTTGAAATAGGAGATGGATTACTGGAGGAAGAAGTTAGAAGATTTGATACGGTCTTAATCGAAGCACTCAAAACGATAGAAACAGATGTATTAGACTTTATTATGCTGATCATAACGGAGCTTGGCTCTGTTTGGTTTTTAACTACATGTTCAATTATAGTTATCCTCCTACTTTGGTTTAGAGGAAAAGATAATTTCGGAATAATGGCATTTTTAATTGCGATTGCTGGTGGTGGGATCATTACTCGTGTTCTGAAAGAATTTTATGGACGAGGCAGACCTACGATCAATCCCGAAATCGATGCGGTTGGATTTAGTTTCCCTAGTGGTCATAGTATGGGCTCACTAATATTTTATGGGTTCATGATTTATTTTTTATTAAAAAGTCGTATTTCGAAGCAATTTAAAACTATTTTATCCTTCTTCTCTAGTTGTCTAATCATTCTGATCGGATTTAGCCGTATTTATTTGGGTGCCCACTTTCCGAGTGACGTAATAGCGGGTTATTTAGCTGGTACTGTTTGGATGTTGATATGTATCATAGCGCTAGAATGGGTCGAGTGGCAGACCCAATATCACATTCAGCCTTTCCGAGCAGTTCGAGCATTCTTTATTCAAAAATTCCATGTAAAGTCTAATAAGTAAATGGAGTTTGATATAAGTGAAGCGACATCTTAAAAGACTAAGTATGATTTTAGTCTTTTCTATAGTGACTTTGACTATTTGGGGCTTATCAGAGCCTTACTTTTTAAAAGTTGAAAAACAAAAAGCATACATTCCTGAATTACCGAGTGTTTGGGAACATGAAACTATTGCAGTATTAGGAGATTTTCAGATTGGTATGTGGTTAGCGAACAGGAAGACAGTTGAAAAATCTATAGAGAAAGTGATAGAACTTCAACCTGGAGCTGTCATATTACTAGGAGATTTTCTATATCATCCAGAAATAAATGAGGATGGATCCATTAGAACAGTAATGGATGTTCTCAAACCACTCTTATCATCCGACATCCCTATATTTACCGTACTAGGTAATCATGATTATGGAATGGATAACATTGAGGATATACCGAATTCTTCCATTATGAACGACTTAAAGAAAGAGCTTGAGAAAAACGGTGTAAGAGTACTTCAAAATGAGACGATTGCTCTACAAAACGATAGTGACGGAGTAACAGTTGGGCGTCCTTCTCCTCAATCTTTATATTTAGCTGGAATCGGTGCTAGTTGGCCCAATAATGCACAGCCTGAAAAAGTATTACATCAAATGAGCGATTCATTACCTAGAATTGTCGTGATGCATAATCCAGACGCTTATGAAGACATTCCTTCGCTTCTAGCACCTTTGGCTATAGCAGGACATACACACGGAAGTCAAATAGAGATTCCTCTGCTGTCAACATGGTTATATAATACGGTTTTAGAAGATGGAAAGGTACATGCTTCCGGTTGGATTACTGATTTTGGTCAAGAAGGAAATCGATTATACGTCAACCGTGGCATCGGATTCAGCAATCTGCCCATCCGAATAAATTGTCCTCCAGAGCTAACCATATTTGAACTATTAAGCAAATAACAAAAGCCCACGAGTGTGGGCTTGTCCTCTTTATGCTGATCAACGATTCACCGATTCATTTCTTGCTGGTAAAGGGACATATCGCTTGTTATTTAGTTTTGCACTTCTAGAAAAGGCGTACGTTCCAATAGAAAGACACGCAAATAACAATCCAACCTTCTTCACTTTTATCCCTACTTTCCGAAAGCTTTACAATTATAATACCTTACTTTCCCTCTATCACCTATATGTTTGTAAGATAATTTACAATTTTTATAGGAATAAAACAAGCCCTTAACAAAAATATGAATCGATTGGACTATTTGGATATCATAGACAACTGGCAAGCAGTGGACTCAATTAGAAATGCTATTGGGAAAGAAAAGTCAATCTCTCTCCAGCTTGATAACTATAAAAAGGATGGAACCGGATTTTGGAATGAACTCTCTATCGATGTCATGTAGGTGGAAGAAGAAAAGAAAAAGTTTTTTCTAGGGGTTCAAAAAATGCTACATCTGAAAAAGAATGTCCATGAATAGAAGCATTGGAGGGACGAAGTTTTTATAGCCACTAATTGTCCCTGTGCGGGAAAAAAGGTGGCTAATAAGTCACCTTTCTATTCTATTAATAGATAGGAAACAGGAGTTTTATTGTTCGTTCCTAAACATGTTTGATATAATCAACCTCAAGCGGAATAAATTGTAAAAGAGGTATCGTCAATGGACAAAAAAAGATTTCAGTACTGGACTATTCAAATTCTACTAATTTTAACGGTTCTATTTGTAGCGACAAAGCTATCGTTTTTATTTCAACCTATAGGGATATTTATCACTACTCTCTTTTTCCCTATACTAATTACTACCTTTTTATATTTATTACTCAATCCAATTGTTAATTTTATTCAAAAACGGATAAAGCTCCCCCGGGTGTTGGCAATTATCGTCCTATACCTCCTGTCTATTGGATTGATAGCTCTTTTAATCGGAAACTTCGTGCCAACCATTACCAAGCAGTTTTCAGCACTAGCGAACGATTTACCTGGTTACGCCAGAAGTGCATTTGATTATTTTGAAAATTTATCTCAATCTGAAACATTTCAAGAGTTCCTGGATGAGCAGGAAGACTTAATTGCGAACGCTCAACAAAAGCTCGTCGATTTTGCAAACACGCTACCCGAGATCATAACTGGAAGCTTTCAAAACGTGCTGAGCATCGTAACCAATATCGCCATCATTATTGCAACAGTCCCACTACTTCTATTTTATATGTTCAAGGATGGTCACAAATTTCCAAACGCAGTTGCTAAGTTTATTCCTGATTCCTATAGAGAAGAAGGACTTACGATTTTAAAAGAAACGAGCAGAACGCTTTCTGCATATATTCAAGGTCAAGTTACGGTTGGTCTCTTTGTGGGAATTTTATCCTTAATCGGATACCTCATTATCGATCTGCCATATGCATTTGTATTAGCCGTTACCGTTGCCTTTACTAATATTATCCCTTACATTGGACCACTAATCGGTGGTGCTCCAGCAGTGATTGTTGCATTGTTTGATTCACCGACAAAAGCATTATTTGTGTTAATCATATTAGTTGTAGCACAACAAATAGAAGGGAATTTCCTTTCCCCTCTTATCCTAGGCAAAAGTCTCGACACGCATCCAGCAACAATTATTATCTTATTACTCGCTGCGGGTAATTTGGCCGGTGTGCTTGGAATGATTTTAGCTGTTCCGACCTATGCTACGGTAAAAACCATCGTGCTGAATATTCGAAAGTTCCTAATTGCAAGGAAAGAAGCAAAACAAAGAACAGAACCAGAAATGAGTAGCTAGATATAGGTAATAAAAATCCCTTATGATTTTTGTCATAAGGGATTTTTTATTTGCACCATAAGTACAATTAATTGACCAATTATTTCACTAGGTATAAACTATTTGCCTATAGGAAACATTTTCTAATAAATTGCATAGGCTAAAACTGCGTCTTTATAAAAAATAGGAAGATTGATGGGAAGGGAGATACACCTTATGAACGAATTCCTTGAACTATCTCCATTATGGCAAGCACTTATTGTAACGTTATTTACTTGGGGAATGACAGCACTCGGAGCAGCAATTGTGTTCGCAACGAAAGGATTTAATCAAAAATTATTGGATGGTATGTTGGGATTCGCTGGCGGTGTAATGATTGCTGCAAGCTTCTGGTCCCTACTTTCTCCAGCGTTGGATATGGCCGAAGGAAATGGGTATCCAGCTTGGATACCTGCTGCAGTAGGCTTTTTGCTCGGTGGTATGTTTCTGTGGGGAATTGATAAGATTCTTCCCCACTTACACCCCAATACACCAACTTCCAAAGCGGAAGGGATTCATAACTCACAAAAACGTAGAAGTACACTACTCGTATTAGCAATTACGCTTCACAATATACCTGAAGGACTCGCTATCGGAGTTGCTTTCGGAGCAGTAGCCGCCGGCTTTGATTCTGCATCATTAACAGGAGCGATTGCACTTGGAATTGGAATAGGAATACAAAACTTCCCAGAAGGAGTTGCGGTATCCCTTCCACTTCGAAGAGATGGGATGTCCAGACGCCGTAGCTTTATGTATGGTCAATTCTCCGGAATGGTAGAGCCAATAGCTGCTATAATCGGGGTTCTTGCTGTCACTTTTGTACAGCCGTTACTCCCTTATGCACTTAGCTTTGCTGCTGGTGCTATGATTTTTGTTGTAGCGGAAGAAGTTATACCTGGATCACAAGAAAAAGGAAATAGTGATCTAGCCTCGATGAGTCTAATGTTTGGATTCACGATTATGATGATTTTAGATGTGGCATTAGGATAATCAGAGATTGAAGCGCATTCTAAAAAGAGTGCGCTTTTTACATTTCAAGCAAAATATCATCCTCTTTTTCAGTATTTAGGTATAATGAGGAAAAAGTACCACCTCTCCATTTAACTCTTTCCTTCTAGTTGGTGGTGTTTTTATTGTTAAGGGGGTTAAAATTATGATATCATCTCTTGAAATTTATAAAAAACAACGTATGTATAGTTGGAATAAGGAAGGTTGGTTTGTACCACTTTCTCTTTCTTTAGAAGGATTGGGTGCTACAGATGCTGCTTGGAAACCACCCCAAGGCGGTAACACAATCTGGCAAATGGTCAATCATATGAACTATTGGAATGAACGAATACTGCTCGGACTAAATGGAAAATCGTATGTGTCCAACCTACCAAATGAAGATACGTTTGGTGATCCCGGACACGCAGAAGACACTTCAGGATGGTCAGATACATTAAAAAGGACGCATCGCATCGCCAATGAAATTGAAAAAATGCTAGACGAACTGACAGAGGAAGAACTACAAGTCCTACCTGTATATAAAGACTTATCTGAATGGATGATGCACGATGCTTATCATACAGGACAGATTGTGTTACTCCGAAAGCTTCAAGGATCCTGGCCAATGAAGCGCGGATAAAAGCATACAGAAAAAGGAGAGCATTAGCTCTCCTTTTGTTATCTAGTAAATGTGTGATTTCCTATTTTAATAGTAACAGGTCTTGATTTTATCCATGCACTTTGTGCAGTTTTCGGATTATAAAAGTATAAGGATCCACTTCCCATACCTCTAAATGCAAGTGCCTCCGAAACAGCCTTCTTTGCAGATACAGAAGCAGGCTGGTTAATTTGACCATTTTTCACTGGTGTAAAAGCATAGTACCCAGCAGATTTTTCGTAAATAACATCTTTAATATTATTTGGGAATTTAGAGTTGTCCACACGGTTTAGTACAACTGTAGCCACTGCAACTTTTCCTGCATAAGGCTCTCCTACTGCTTCAGCTTGTACAAGCCGTGCAAGTAAGTCCTTTTCAGAAGCAGAAATAGTGGATGGAATGGTAAGTGTATCTCCAATATTCAATTGGGAGCTATAATGATTATTAAGTTGTTGAAGATCCTCAACAGAAACTCCATATCTCATCCCAATTTTCCATAGCGTATCTCCACTTTGAACTGTATATGAACTAGCAGCTTCTGAAGTTGAGGTAAAGGACAGAAGCGATAAAGATAAAACAAATCCTACTAGAATTTTTTTCATATCTATGAACCCTCCTGTTATAGCAATCTCGGAACATTTACAAGATTAACAGGTTCATAGAAAGGATTCATTAGCCAAATAAAACCATTGACAGTACAGTGATATAGCAATGCCATGGTTCAACAAGGTTTTTTGTCCTACATTACAATCTTATTACACAGCTTTACTTTCATTTTTCCTACTAATTTATTCCTAAAAACCAAAAACATGGAGTTTCAATACGTCTAGTCCATAGAAAAAACCTTCCGAAAGAAAGGTTCTCTTATATTTGCCTATACTGCTAAATTTCAATCCAGTCATCTTACGATACATGCTACAATCCTAAGTTATGACAGATTTGAATTAATAATCTATTTATCTATCTCAAAAAGGCATTTGATTAATCTCAAATATATAATGATACCAATAACTGATACTAAAAATACCTAGAAGGCTTCTGTTATGAATCAATCTGAGCGTGCCTATCTCGTCCAATTACTTTACAATAAGGCACCACTAATAAAAGAAGTCGTATTAAAATATCGGGTGAAACAAGCTGAATATTATCACTGGCTCTACTTTAAGGAATCCGTAAATGATTATATAAGGAAAAGCCCTCCTGCATTGGAGGGCTTTATATGTTTAACCACGTTTTCACTTGACTTATCTCTTCCAGCTTTGTGACACCAAACTCATCTGGTGTTTCCAATATAAACGGAAAGTCCTCTTCCCAATCTGTTTGAAAAATGGAGGCAAGCTGTCTCTTTTGTATATACCCGTGATCTAGAATATTGGCGTGACGATCTCTGCCCGAACCAGTATTGTACATGGAATTATTAAAATGGATGGCACATAGATCAGCAACGTATCCTAATTGTTCAGCTTCTCGCCATAACTCCATCCAATTATCCCCTGTCCACAATCCACTAGCAAATGCATGGCATGTATCCAAACAAAATCCTATCTTCTCAGGAAAATCCGTTAACCGTCTAATTTGAACTAGTTCTTCAAGGGTCGTACCCATAGCGCCTAATTTACTTGCATTGTTCTCAATCAGAAGCTTACATGTCCCATCCCAGTCCACCAAAGTTTGGTTCAACGTATCAATTATTTGTCTATAGGTGTCAAGTGGATCTTTACCACGTTCATTTTTACCAAAATGAACGACAACCCCAAGGGACCCACAGGCGTCTGAGATTTCTAAGTCACTTCGCAAAGACTCTATAACTTTCTTCTGCTTCTCCCCGACAGCCGTTAAATCGGTTGGGTAAGGAGAATGCGAAATGGATATGAGACCGTTCTCCTCACAAAACTGTTTACAGCTGGTTGTGTCTTCTTCCGGAGCCTTCTTTACGGATAAGCCACGTGGGTTTTTCGGGAAGTATTGGAAAGCATCGGCGTTCATGTTTTGTGCTTTTTGTGCTGCTCCAAGATACCCATCTCGAATGCTAACATGACACCCTAACTTCATGAAATCCCTCCTTTAGTATTGACAGTTTGAACAATAGAAAGTTTTACGAGACGAGATTTCACTTCTTCGAATAGGGTGACTGCACCGAGGACAAGCCTCGCCCTCCTGCTTATAAACATGAAAGTGCGGCAAATATCCCCCAGTTATCCGATCATCCTTCATAAACTTCTCGTTCATATAACCCCCGAGTTTAATCGCTTTAGGTAGAATGGTTCGAATTGCCCCAAAAATGTTTGTCATCTCGATTTTAGTTAGTTCGTTTACACTTCTAGTTGGTAACACTTGCGCTTGCCAACAAATTTCATCTGAATATCGATTACCGATACCGGAAAGAAATTGTTGATCAACTAGTGCAGTCTTAAGTTTTCCTCTTTTTCTATGCATTTTTTCTATAAACATGTCTAATGAAAAGTTATCACTTAACGGTTCTGGACCTAAATTTTCTAAAGCTTGTACCATCTCAGATTCAGTTAAAATATGAAGATAGCCTAGTCGTAAGCCAATAAAATGTAAATGATGATGACCAAAGGATAAACGTACTTGTACAGTGCGATCTGGTCCTTCTAATCCATAAAACATCCATCCCCCTAGCATAAGATGTAACAGGAGTACATCTCCACTTGAAAGATGAAGTACTAAATGTTTCGCTTTACGTTCTATGTCAGTAACCTGTTGAGACACTACCCGCTTTTCAAAAGCGGAAACGGAAACGTTGATTGATTTTTCTCTTAGTATTTTCACTTCTGTAATCGTCTTTTCTTTAATGGTTTGCTCTAATAGTTGCTTGTAATGTTCCATTTCAGGGAGTTCAGGCATGTAAACCACCTTTCTTTTCCCTATTATTATGTACAAGTGTAGATTTTTCTATTTTCAAGTATAAAAATCTGAAACCTCTGTCTACAAGGCAAATACAATGAAAAAATTATCTTGACCTTTCTCTTCTGGCAGACTATAATTTTCTCGTTTCTTACATTTATAAAGGAGCGGTAAACCATGAATTTAGTTTCCTTTAATCCGTTACGTACCCTTGGCATACCAGGGATCACATATATTAAACCAGATCACAGTTTTAAAGAGATGAAAACGTTAAAAGCTGCAGATTGTTTACTATTTCCTGAAACCTGGCAAACAAGTTTTTTAGCATACGGTGTAAAAAAACCTATCTTTCCAAGTATTGAAACGATACAATTAGGCTTTAGTAAAATTGAAATGACTCGTGCCTTAATGACTGTCTGTCCAGAACATGTCCCTTACACGGAAATATTAGCGAATACAGAGTCCAATCGTACTTCCGTTTTAGAAACATTCCCATTTCCATTCGTAGCAAAAGAAGTCAGAAATTCGATGGGACGAGGTGTATTTTTAATCCAATCCGAACAGGACTTCATTGACTATGCGGACAAAGTAGATGTGTTATATGTGCAAGAGTATTTAGAGAACGATGATCGAGATTTACGTGTAGTAGTTGTCGGAGATGAAATCATTACAGCGTATTGGAGAATGGGTACAAGTGGAGCTTTTCTTCACAACGTCTCTCAAGGTGGCGATATCTGCTTTGATTTTATCCCTCAAGAAGCGTTAGATCTCGTTGAAAACGTAGCGAGAGAATTAAATATCAATCACGCTGGCTTTGACGTATTATTTTCGAATGGGAAAGCTTATATCCTTGAATTCAACGTTTTGTTTGGAAATCAAGGCATTATAGAACGGGGTATTTCTGTGGAATCTAAAATTTATGAATATCTTCTTCGTAGCGTGGTACCACCATATCCAACAAGCCCTGTCACACCATTGAAAGGGATCTCTTAACTGGAAAAAGCTTGGATATCCAAGCTTTTTTGTTTATCTTATTTTCCCATTATATTTTGGATATATCGTAATAATCCTATACATTAATAAAAGAAAGAAAAGGATAAAAATAATTTCAGCTAAGGAATAATCTAATGCTAGAGGTTCCAACAGGACATGATACATGATAATAGGTATGGTTAAGGAATACGTCGTGACCTTCCAAATGTATGGATAAGCTAGCTTTCGATTTAGCATAAATACTAACAATAAGGATAATGCCGCAAGCAAGGAAATACCTATAATAGTAGCAAAGATAAATAGTAAAGGGTATGAAACAATGAGATTTAATATATAAATTTCTTTCGGCATTCCTATATGCTTGTCCATCTTAACAATTGCTGATATCATATCTGGAACCTGCAAAATAAACATAACAATAAACACATATGCAATGGTGTTTCGCATGCTTACCCGATTTAGTTGAAATAATGCATCTTTTCGAGGTAATAACAAGCTATTTTTTAGAATAAAGAAAAACTGCATTCCATTTAACCGCTCCTTTTACAGCCAAGTACTTTCCAAGATGTCACTCGCCCCATCTTCTTGGACTCCATATGGTACCTTCCATTTCATTTTCCATTTGGTAGATTCGACGCTGCTGTTCTTTTAACATATCTTGCGTAGCTTTAATCAAAACACGGTGATTATAATCATTCGTCCGTTCAAACACTTTCTGTAATTCGTTTAAAATCCATTCATCCTGCTCCATTTTATCATTCCTTTCTCTTAGGGGTGCTGTATTTGGTCAAGAACCATTTTTAAATCATGAATCGTCATTTGATTTTCTTCCAAAATGTGAATGGCATGTCTTATCACATTCTGGTCATCTGATTCATGGATTTGAAGGAAACTTCGTTCTAGTTTATTTACTAACCATCTCTCTCTCACGGTTAGACTCTCTCCATTTTCCATCGTCAATTTTTGCCAATATCGAATGAGCATGTCCATTTTTTGCTCGTCCTCCATATAAGCAAATTGAAAAATATCTAGTGATGGGAGGTATTCCATCCCCGTTTTATGTGCTAGTGCCTGAAATGGTTTAGTTAATTCACTAATGGTAAAGTGTTCACTTCCACCTGCTTGGTATTCTCTTTCGGAAACGCCGATCATTAATACTAAGCCAAATTCCTTCCCCTTTAACATCGTGCTGCTTGGTCCGTGGGTCACTCCCTCTTCTAACACCACGTCCTGCCAGTGCTTCAAAAGAGGAGGAGAGCTATACCAATAAAAAGGAAACTGGAAAATAATTCGATCATGCTCTTTGAGCAATCGCTGCTCCTCCGTAGGATTAATATTGCCATTTGGATAAATCGTTTCTAAATGACGAACAGTTACTTCTTCAACGTCTTTGATTGAATTTAAAAAATATTGCTGACTATAGGATTCAATAATGTCTGGATGAGATACAATTAAGAGCGTTCGCATCCATAAGCCCCCTCGCTATACCAATATAAGTTGTAGTATATCCGATTGTTTAACTACGATTAATGATGAGACAAGCTTCTTCTTCTTGTTACATAGTTTTCAAAACCTCTTATAATTACCTTATTTTAAAACAAGAAGAATAAAAAGAATAGCAATTGCTCTTACTATTCTTCATATAACCGTCATTTAATAGATGCTGACAAAAGTGATCTAATCACCGTTTATTTGCAAATCTTTCACTTTTTTAGTGATTTTAATCCAATTGCATTATGGGAAAACCATTCACCTACTACTATAAAAAAGAGTAGACGCTTGCCTACCCTCTCGAAGTGTCTATTCCTTTATATATGTCTTACCATCCTTCTGTTCTATTTTCCCTTCTTTCATGAGCTTGCCTAAAGCTCTTTTAAACGCCGCCTTACTAATTTGAAATGTCTTTTTAATGTCCTCTGGATCACTCTTATCCCCAAAATTCATCATTCCATCATGTTTCTGTAAATAGTTTACGATCATTTCCGCGTCATCTACCATTCCTACTTGCTTCAGTGGAAGTAGAGATACATTTATTGTCCCGTCTTTCTTGACATCTATTACTCGCCCTTCAAGCCATTCTCCTAGTCTGGGTTCCTTCTTACGTTCTGTATGGTGAATAAAACCTCTATACCCTTCTTCCGTAAGAATAACTGCCCCTTCTTTACTGGAACGGTAGACCCTTCCTTTCACAGGATGGTTCAAGATGCTTTCTGGAGCCATCTCCCATTCCCCATCAAAGACACCTTCTGTAAGAGGAATGGCGAGCATCCGTCCTTTTTTATCAAAGTCTAGTGTCACATAAAGCATATCTCCTACCTTCGGCCAAACTCTTTCTACCATAGGCAAATTATCCGACGAAACTAATATTTCTTTAGCGATTCCAATGTTTACGAAGACGCCTAAATCCTTCACAACTTCGACTACTTCTGCCCAATCGTATGTATCTGTTCTTACACTAGGAATAACCGTAGTCGCTACAACTTGGCCCTTCTTATCTTGATATAAAAATACTTGGATCTCTTCATCGACTTCGAGCGGTTTTTCCACCTCTTTGTGATGTAAGAGCACCTCTTGCTCCAAACCTCCTAATACGTAGCCTGTATCAATTTTTCGAATTACGGTTAAGTTTTGAATCGTTCCAGCCTTTGTTTTCACTTCTTTTCCTCATTCCTTTGGTTCTAATTATCCTGTACATGTATAATGATAAAAAACTCTTCCTTTGGAAAGGAGTTCTTTATGAACATTTTTGTAGATGCGGACGCTTGTCCTGTTAAAGATATCATTGAACAAGAAGCCGTGCCATTTAATATCCCCGTCACCTTTGTAAAAAGTTATGCGCATTACTCCCCACAAAAGGATAGTGCGACATCGAATACTATTTATGTAGATACCGGGGCAGATTCTGTTGATTATCGAATCATGTTACTAGCAAAGTCCAATGACATTATCATTACTCAAGATTATGGGTTAGCATCTCTCGCATTAGCAAAACAATGCACGGTACTCCATCATAAGGGATTTATCTATTCTAACACTACCATAGATCAGCTGTTAGATTCTAGACATGCCCAAGCTAAGCTTCGAAAAAGTGGGAAACGTACAAAAGGTCCTAAGGCGTTTACAGATGAGGACCGTGAAACATTTCGACATGTATTTATAACTGTCTTAGAAAAAAAGACAAACAAACATCCTACGAGAAGAGAGAATGAAATGTAATATTTTCTTGCGATGCCATTGCAAAGGTCCTATAAGTCTGGTACAGTTGGAGTACAAATAAATATGCTTTACTTCAATAAACCTTTGAAGTGAGGATAGAGGTGCATTGACCAAGAGTAGGCAACATGAGGAGAATGAGCTCCGTTGAACGTCGCTGAAAGGGGAATTTGCCGAAGTGAATAGAAGCTCATCATTCTATTTGCTGGTTCTGTATTAAATAAATACAGAGCTGTCATATAGCTAGTCGCTATATGGAGGGCTATCTCACGCATCATAATGTGGATATAAGTGATGCAGCAACGAGAGCCTTCGTTGGTGCTTTTTTGCTTGTTTACAGTCTTTACGTTGTGATGAGATACCCTCTATTCATCGGTAGTCGTAAGGTGCTTGAAAATATGAATAGAGGTGATGGAACATGAATTTTGGTCAGGTTATAACAGCAATGGTAACTCCATTTGACCAAGATGGAAGTGTGGATTATGGAAAAACGGAAACGTTAGTCAATCATTTAATCGCAAACGGATCGGATGCGATTGTGGTGGCAGGAACAACTGGAGAATCTCCTACTTTGACTACAGAGGAAAAGATATCACTCATTCAATTTGTAGTGAAAGTAGCCAAAAACCGGGTGCCTGTTATTGCAGGAACTGGGTCCAATAATACGTATGCATCCATTGAGTTAACAAAGCAAGCGGAAATTATGGGTGTTGATGGTGTCATGCTTGTTACCCCATACTACAACAAACCTTCCCAAGAAGGAATGTATCAGCATTTTAAAGCAATTGCGGAAGCTACTTCTCTTCCTGTCATGCTATACAATATTCCAGGAAGAAGTGCTGTAGGCTTAGATCCGCAAACGATTATTCGACTATCCTATACGGAGAATATCGTATGTGTGAAAGAAGCAAGCGGAAACTTAGATGCAATGACAGAAATTATAAGAGAAACGGATAACTCTTTCCATTTATACAGTGGTGACGACGGTTTAACACTTCCCGTTCTCTCCATTGGAGGAACAGGAATTATTTCCGTGTCATCCCATATCATCGGAAACGAAATGAAAGATATGATTCAACGCTTTTTTGCAGGAGATGTTCAGACGGCAGCTAAAATCCATCAACATATACTTCCAGTGATGAAAGCATTGTTTATGGCACCTAACCCAACAGCGGTTAAAGAGGCCCTGAATCTTTCTGGAATAGATGTTGGCTCCGTTAGACTACCATTAATTCCACTAAATGCTAGAGAAAAACAATTGCTGCAACAAACGTTGCACTTTTTAACTAGTTATAGTGTAAGTTAAATAATCAATACAAAACGCTCTGAAAATAATTTGAAGTGACCCCAAAAAGTTAGACAGATAATTTTATTAAGCAGCTTGTTGGGCAAGAGTTCGGAATTGTACTGGACTCTTGCCTTTTAATTTTGTCTTAATACGTTTGTTGTTATAGTAATTCATGTATTCTTCAAGTTCTTGTTTAAAATGATCAATGCTATCAAATTCATTGAGGTATAGAAATTCAGATTTCATAATTCCAAAGAAATTCTCTATCACTGCGTTGTCATAACAGTTTCCCTTACGTGACATACTTTGTGTTATCCCTTGCTCCTTTAAGGCGTGGCGATACTGCCTCATTTGGTAATGCCATCCTTGATCTGAGTGAAGAATTAACTTATCTTTATCTGTTAATCGTTCAAAAGACTTCTCTAACATGAAACAAGTGAGTATGTAGGTCTTGAACCAATCGTGTAAGTAATAATTTCACCATTAAATAAATCAAGAATAGGAGATAGGTAGAGTTTCTCCCCAAATAATTTAAACTCAGTAATATCTGTTACCCATTTTTCATTTGGCTTTTCTGCCTTGAAGTTACGGTCCAATATGTTTGGTGCTGTCTTACCTACTTTCCCTTTATAAGAACGATATTTCTTCATACGAACCATACTTTTCAAACCTAATCCCTTCATGATTCGTTGAACTTTTTTATGATTAACTTTGTACCCACGGTTCACAAGCTCATCTCGAATACGACGATAACCATATCGTCCTTTGTGTTCATAATAAATTTCTTTTATAAGTATTTTTAGTTCTGCATCTTTATCTGGACGATCTAATTGTTTAACGAAGTAGTAGTACGTACTACGTGGTACATCTGCCAACGTTATAAGTGCTTTCACCGAGAAGTCATTCCTTAGTTCATAGACTATTTTCGCTTTGTCTTGTTTGGTGATTTTTCCTTGTTTTGAACTAAGGTGTTCAACTTTTTTAGATACTCATTCTCCATTCGTAGCTGTTTTACTTCAGCTTTGAGAGCTTCAATAGAATTATCAGTTGGTACTTGTTTTTGTGTATCTCTCTTATTTTCTTTTTTCATGAGTGTACGCCCCTTTTTCTTCGGTTTAAGGGCGTCTACTCCTCCTTTTTCATAAAGGATCCTCCATTTTCTAATCATACCTGGAGAGGAGATTTTAAAAATCGCGGCTGTTTCATTAGGTGACGTCCCATGCTCAATCATATAGTTAAGCACTTTTAGTTTAAACTGTTCTGAATAACTTGCATAGGATTTCTTTAATAATCCCTCTAAACCATGAAGATTATATTGTGCCACCCAGTTCATTATCACACTTGAAGACGTCCCCAGTGATTCTCCAATAGAATGATAACTCTCATTACCTTCTAAATATCTTTGAACTGCATTTAATTTATTTTCTTGAGTAAATTTAGCCATAAAAAACTGCACCTCCAATTGTTGAGTGTCTAACAATTGGGGTGCAGTTCAAATTCGGAGCGTCTTTTTATATCTTGTTAAGTCTCTTTCTACATAAATTCAAAATAGTACCTAGTAATATGAAAGAATATAGGTGCGGTATAGGCAAGACTATCAATTCGAGTTAAATAACTTTCTGCATGATTATCCAGCTTAGCTGTGTCCCCTATTAACAAATCTCTTCTTAATACAGAAACGGTTAAGATTCCGAAGAAGCCAGCAATGCTAATAATAATTCCTGACAAGATACCATATAAAAGATTAAATGGTGTTAAGTAATGGAACAATCCGTACGATACTAGAGCAGTGACAACTAATCCTGCAAGAAACCCTTCCCATGTAACATGTTGGTTAGCAGAGGGAATAATCTTTCTCTTACCTAGATATACCGATACAAGATGCTGAACAACGTCATTGACTTGTGTTAATACGATTAAAAAAAGAACAAGATTCGATCCATACGTTGGCGATGCAATTTGATAGTATGCCAAATGACTCAAGCCGAAAACCATGAGCATTAATCCCCATTGGGTGGAGCTTACCGATCGCAAAAATCCTACCGTCCCCTTCCCTAATAACCTCGGGATGGGGAGTAATAAGAAAACATACACGGGTATAAATACAATAAACATTCCGTACCAGCCAATAGCAATCCAATAAAACTGGATAGGAATCGCTAAATATGCCCAGAGAAATATTCTTCGGTCGCCTTTTCTAGTCTTTATCAAGGAAAAATATTCTTTTAAAGAAAAGAAACATAAAATCATTAAAGAAAGTATCGTAATAAACGGGTTAAACAAGATCGCAATACAAAAGATAAAGAACATTCCCCACCACGTTTTGATTCGTTGAGAGATTGTTCGATGATCATTCCTCGAGTTTTTCATTAAAATAGTAAACACAACGTGTGCAAGGAACAATACTAAAAAAATAATAATTAAAATGACATGACGTTCCAACATAATTTTTTCGCTCCATCAGTAGGATATAGTAAATTCTTCCTGTATAATTACAGGATAAGGGAGTTTGATACTTTTTAAAAGAGGGAAATCAAAATGACGGAAGAAAAATCGTTTGTATATATTTTGCTTACAGATACAGGAACGTTATTCACTTCGTTAATAAAACGATACACAAAAGCTCCATATAATCATGCTTCGATTTCCTTTAATAAGGAATTAACCGACATGTATAGCTTTGGGAGAAAAAAGCCTAACAACCCCTTAACAGGAGGATTTGTAAAAGAGGATGTAATGACAGGTACTTATAGCAAGTTTCCAGAGACCACTTGCGTCATTTATCAGCTAGAGGTAACCACTCGGCAAGTCGACAAAATGAGAAGGGTGTTAGATGTCTTTATTCGTAACGGAGAAAAATTTATTTATAATATACTTGGTGTACTAGGCGTTTCGATCAATGAACCAATTGAATTTAGTAACTCTTACTTCTGTTCCCAATTTGTAGCAGAAATATTAAACCGATCAGGTATTCGATTATGGGATAAACTACCGGCTCTCATTACACCTGAAGACTTTCGGCAATGTAAACAACTCGAACTCATATACGAAGGAAACCTGTTCGAGTTCGAGCCAATCAAGAAGCATTTTCATTAATTTTTATGCTTTAATTTACAAATGAGTTGCGCAATAAGAATAGATGGTATATTCAATACGTTTCCATGCACATTAAAATGTCCTACTTCTTCCTGAAAGGACATCTTTTCATAATATTCTTCCTGGCTTGTATTTTTTCGTTCCTTTCTTCTTTTCCCCCGACAATATACGTGTATGGAATGGGAATCATGATAAATACATTATAAACCCAAAATGCCTAAAAGAAATAAAGCATACTCATCCTTATCCCCTCTATTCCTATTGACGAAGAAATAGAAATGAAATGGTTTTACATTTTTTAGTTATTAGCTTTACTTTACTTACTAAAAAGAAGCGCAATTAGCGCTTCTTTTTGTTAATATAATATTTCAAACACTCGATTCAATTGATAACTTCTTTCAAAATCTCCTGATTCACTAGCATGATTCATTTCTTTACTAATAATTTCACGAAGTATTCGAGACTGCTCTTCCGTCAGATTGCGAACGAATAATTCCTCGCTAGAGTAACCATGCTCCATCATGTTTTGATCAATGTCATAAACAGCCTGATGTGATTCTGTGTAGTTAGATAAAACCTCATGTAAGTACTGTAAGTTTTGATCCACGCTGAACACCCCCTATGCATAGGATGTTACGTTTTCTATACAATATTCACGAGGAATGATCCGTTGTGACGATGGTGGACAAAGTTCTTTTTTTGCGGCCTTCTCCTGGATTATTATCGATTAGTGTTCGAAGAGCAGCTCCCATTGTTTGTAGGAACGAAACATATTCATCGTCCGTTGCATAAAAAGAAGCTTGCCGGTATCCAGCCATGTCTTTTACTAAATCTGCATCTACCTGATTCATATACCGCTCAAAATCCGTTAAAACAGTCACCATATATTTCATAAACATGGCCATGTGCTCCTCTTTACTTACATGTTTCATATCCTTCGGTCCGACATGGATTGCCTCATTGTGAATGCCGTACACCTTTTCGACTGTTCCACGTACTTGATGCTCTTCCAACACGTGAATAATGTTTCCTTCTACTAATTTCTTTAAATGGCGATAGAAGGATGCTTGTGGAATATCTGGTAATCGTTGCTGCATCTGTTGTACGGTCAATCCAGTACCGTTTATTAAGGATTGAACGATCCTCATCCGAACAGGATGTAACAACAAATCGGCTTTTGACTCTTTCAACCCGGTCACCTCTTTTTAGGTTAAATCATGAAATGCTGTTTTTAAACGCTTTATACCAAAGTAGAAAGCCACACCGATTAATAATAAATATATCTCTAAAAGCCAAAGATTCGTTATCACCCCTGCTTGGTATAGTGCTGGTGCAAAATCTACAAATGCGTGAATCGCAATCGCGTACAGGACAAATCTAAATCCTTTATGAACCCCATAGAGGACGAGCAGACTGAGTGCTATATGCATCAGCAATGCAGGGATACGTTCTATGCCACCTAACATGAAATCAAAAAAGCTAGTATTCACAACCTGATCCTTAATCGTTTTTAGATTATCAGCCGTCACCCCTGCACCAACCAGATTATCCAATTGGCCGGAATTAATCATGGTAGCAATGACAAAGCTATTGATTGCCCCTAACCCTGCAATCAATAATGCTTCAAACCCACCATGCCCAAAACCTAAAGAGAGTCCATCTTTAAAGGAATGATGATTTTTAAGAAGCCATTTAAATCCCAGATAGCGCCCTATCTCTTCAAATACACCTGCTGCTAAACCACCATACAACATAAATACATAAGGATTATTAGTCCATTTTAATGCGGTTCCGCTCGAATCTAATACAGCCACATGTAGAATTTTTTCTAAAATTTGCGAGAATAAAAAGAAAATGAGAATACCAATTCCAATTGCCTTCCAGGACACATAATTTTTCTTTTTTAAGTAAATAAAAAGTGCAACTACAAATCCTACTACAATTAGAGCCTGTAAGATGATTCCTGCAAATTGAACACTACTTACCATGAGCTACCTCTCCCTCTAATTGGTAACCTACCCATTTTTTTAAGAGGACTTGAGCTTCTGGATGAATGTCCTTATTTGCATTTGCTATGTAATCCTTTTTAAAGTTAGATACATCAATTGGTTTCTTGTATTCCTTCATAGAATGATCCATGTCCTCAATCGTATGAATGTCTACTGGTCCTTGCACATATTCAGGAAGCCGCTCCAACTTAGAAGCATCTGCTTGAAAATCTTTATCCCCTGTAATGGCAAGTACTGGACACTTCACCTTCTTCAAATCTTCAAATAAGTCGTAAGCTAAATGCTCCCGCATCCATTTTGCGGGAAACTTAAAGAATCCTTGAATTCGGATAAAATCCGTGTTAGATGCTTTAATTTTTTCCATGAGCTCCTTGTTTTTCTTTTCGTCTTTTTCTATGACATGTAACCACTTAATGAGTTTCCCCTTAAATCCTTTACTTTGTTGGAGTTGCTCTAACGCCAACCTTCGTTGACGATTTAATGCTTCTTCTAGCTTCTCACCGCCTCCAGCCAGTAAAATCATTCCAGCAAACGGTTTGCGAGCATAAAGCGCAGGGGCAAGGGTACTACCTTCACTATGTCCTAAAACAAAAATAGTATCGGAATCAATCTTAGATTGTGTATGTAGATAGTCTAACGCAACTTCTGCGTCATCCACCAAATCCCAAAATCCTGTACGAATATGTTCCCCTTCACTTTTACCAACACCACGCTTATCATATCTTAATGTTATAAAGCCAAGATTCGAGAAAAAAGTTGCAAGCTGTTTATATAAATGTAGTTCTAATTTCCCCTTAGGGTCATTTCCATCACGGTTGAGTGTGCCTGTTCCAGGTATGATTAACAAAGCAGGATACTTCTCCTTTGTTTGGTCTGGATATGTTAATGTCCCTTCTAGCTTTGTTTGGCTGTAAACCTGAACTATTTGTTCAATCATGGTTTTCTTCCTTTCCGGAAATATTATCATTATTAATAATGATAATATAGTTTAAATGTCTCATATATGCAATCTTTTTTAAAAAGAAAAACCAGCCCTTGTAAAGGACTGGTGTTTATGACTAATTATAGACAGGCCACAATTGCCGTAACATGTATGAAGAAAGTTTTAAACGACCACTTATCTAAGTGGGTGTTCGCAAAACCATATTCTGACGTCCTCTACGCAATGAAGGCTTGTCATCTATGACTTGATGTAAAACTCCCTATATCCGTATAAAGGTTAAAACTTTACTAACATTACGAGCATCGCAGCTTGTACTCTTATCTTACTCCTTTCCTATGTGAAACTCAAGAGGAAAATTCCACCATCAAATCAATAGATTAAATAAATCTTGATCCTTGTTGATTTCAATGTAAGTAAACCCTTTTTTATTCATACGATTGATTAGTGGTTCATAATCACTTCTGTGTTTTAATTCAATTCCGACTAGTACGGGGCCTTTATCTCGATTGTTTTTCTTCGTATATTCAAAACGAGTAATATCATCCGTTTCTCCTAAGACTTCGTCCATGAACTCTCTTAGAGCACCAGCTCGTTGTGGAAAGTTTACGATAAAGTAATGTTTGTAGCCTTCAAATATTAAAGAACGCTCTTTGATTTCTTGCATGCGATCTAGGTCATTGTTCCCTCCGGAAACAACACAGACAATGTTTTTCCCTTTAATCTGGTCCTTGTAAAAATCCAAAGCTGCAACTGGTAAAGCACCAGCGGGTTCTGCTACAATGGCATTTTCACTATACAAGTCCACAATCGTCGTACTAATTTTCCCTTCTGGTACGAGAACGATATCATCAATAATATCCTTCGCAATATCGAACGATAAATTTCCGACTTGCTTGACACTTGCTCCATCTACAAATTTATCAATTTTGTCCAGGCGCACTACCTTATTCGCTTGTAGGGATGCATGCATACTAGGCGCCCCAGCAGGCTCTACGCCAATCACTTTTGTATCGGGACTTATATGTTTAAAATAAGATCCGATTCCAGAAATCAGTCCACCTCCACCAATCCCCATAAAAATATGATCAATTGGTTCATCCATACTTTCTAAAATTTCTAAAGCAATTGTCCCTTGGCCAGTAATCGTTCTATAGTCATCGAAAGGATGAATGAATTGCATAGTATGCTCTTCACAATAAGCTACTGCTTCTTGATAGGAATCGTCAAACGTATCTCCAGTTAAAATAATGTCCACAAATGGGCCACCGAAAAATTCTACTCTCGAAACCTTTTGTCTTGGTGTCGTCGTAGGCATAAATATTTTTCCATTAACTCCCAATGCTTTACAGGAATAAGCAACTCCTTGGGCATGGTTACCAGCACTGGCGCATACTACTCCGTTTTGAAGCTCTTCACTTGTGAGACTTTGCATGAAATTGTATGCTCCACGAATTTTAAAAGAGCGAACAACCTGAAGGTCTTCCCGCTTTAAATACACATTACAATTGTACCGTTCGGATAAAATTGTGTCTTTCTGTAACGGTGTTTTAACCACTATATCCTTTAAGTTTTGATGTGCAATGATAATGTCCTTAACATCAATGGATTTTAATTTTGTACTCATCAGCTTACCCTTCCTACCCTCTAAAATTGTTAGACTCATACTAACACAAATGAATAGAATAGAAAACTAAGAATTTTCAAAATTTAATGCTTTTTATTGATTTGACAATGAAAGCGCTAACTAAACACATTTATATTTATTATTGTATTTGTTTATTTATTCATTTCGGAACATTGTTAAATCTGGGTGGATGTCCGTTACGCCATCTGACCTATATCATATGATAATCATGCATAAACCAATAGATACTCCCCAAAAGTGGGAACAGCGTAGAAAGGAGAAAGAGATATATGTATCAGCATCATTTACATGGATATCACCCAGCTGCAAATGTGGAAGACGAACGTTACGGAATAGGACCTGTTGGTGCAGGCTTAGTTGGCTTAGGACTTGGCTATTTAGGCGGAGAACTTTTTGAAAATAATTATTATGGTGGGTATTGGGGGCGTCCTCGTCCTGGCTATGGCTATGGATACGGTCCTAGTTATGGATACGGTTTTGGTCCTCGCCCACGTCCTAGACCTCGTCCGCGTCCTTATGGCTATGGATACGGATTTGGTCCTGGTCCATTTTAAGAATAAAAGAGGGCCACAAGCAGCCCTCGCTTACATAAGAATATTTAAGCCTTCTTCACTCATACTATAACTAGTTTGTATGAAGGAGGTTTAAAGATGAAAAGACAATCACAAAATCCAGTCTTTTGGATATCTGCGATTATTATCACATTGTTCGTTGTCTGGGGGGCTATTTTCCCACAAGCATTAGAGACCCAAGCATCTCTTATATTTGGCTTTACCACACGAAATTTCAGTTGGTTTTACTTACTATCCGTGATGTTTTTCATTATTTTCCTTCTCTTCTTAGCCTTTTCCAAATATGGTAAGATTAGACTAGGAAAAGATGATTCAAAACCAGACTATCCATTCTTTACATGGATCGGTATGCTATTTAGTGCAGGGTTTGGAGTTGGACTTGTATTCTGGGGGATTGCAGAACCGTTAAGTCACTTCTTTCATCCCCCTTTAGGAGAAACACGTTTAACACCTGAAGCAGCACGTTTAGCCATGCATTACTCCTTCTTCCATTGGGGAGTGCATCAATGGTCTGTGTTTGCATTAGTAGGTCTAGCAATTGCCTATTTTCAATTTCGAAAAGAAGAAAATGGTTTAGTGAGCACTACCTTTAACCCTCTAATAGGAAATAAAGATAAAACAGCATTGCGCCAAACCATTGAAATTTTGGCCGTCATAGCTACTGTAATGGGTGTTGCTACATCCCTAGGTATGGGAATTTTACAGATTAATGGTGGAATGAATTATGTATTTAATATTCCCAATAACGCAACCATTCAAATCATAATCACAGTAATTTTGCTTGGTTTGTATTTAGCTTCTTCAACGACGGGATTGAATAAAGGAATTAAATATTTAAGCAACCTGAACCTTGGGTTAGCTCTGTTATTAATGGTTGTTGTACTCATACTAGGTCCAACAGCATTCATATTAAAAACCTTGACGCTCGGCATTGGAGACTACATCCAAGATTTTATCGTGTATAGCCTACGTTTAACCCCATATAAGGGTGGAACTTGGGTCCGAGATTGGACTGTTTTTTATTGGGCATGGGCAATCGCTTGGTCTCCTTTTGTTGGATCCTTTGTTGCGCGTGTGTCTAAAGGGAGAACAATCCGAGAATTTGTTATTGGCGTGTTAATCGTCCCTCCGTTAATTGCGATTATATGGATTTCGATTTTCGGAGGCTCCGCACTTCACCTTGATTTGTTTAATGGCACGAATATCGCCGAAGCAGTAGACAAAGATATCACGAGTGCGCTTTTTAAAACATTTGATTACTTTCCGTTAACCGGTCTTCTTTCTGTGCTAGCGATTTTGCTGATCTTTACATTTTTGATTACATCAGCAGATTCAGCAACGTTTGTATTGGCAATGCTAACAACAAACGGAAGCCTAAATCCTGGAATGTTTGTCAAAATTATTTGGGGGATCTTGATGGCCGCTATTTCGATTGTACTTATTATTAGCAGTGGCTTACAAGGGTTACAAACCGCTTCCTTACTTTCTGCACTACCGTTTACGGCCATCCTCATTGTCATGAGCATTTCTCTTTTTAAAGCACTATCTAAAGAAAAAAATAAGAATCCAGGTTAATCCCTGGATTCTTTCCCACCGCATACCCTAATAGTTACGCCTTTTGCAAGTTACGCCTATTAACTCCTACATTTATTCTTGTTCCGTTACAAGTAACTCCACATGATTAGCCTCTAATAAATCTTGAAAATATTTATCTGGTGTTTGATCAGTTATAAGTAAATCCACTTCATCCAACGTAGCAAACTGATAAAAATCTGTTACCCCAATTTTAGTATGATCAGCAAGTACAATGACTTGTTTCGCTTGTTGGATAACTTTCCTTTTCACCATGCCATCTTCCTCTTGCGCGATGGTCAAACCTTGTTCTGAAATTCCTACTACACCAATAAATGCTTTATCCACATAGTAGCTCGAAAGCTTCTCTAAAACGGATGCACCGTATAAAAATCGATGCTGTTTTTCAAGCATACCACCCAATAAAAAAATGTTCGCCACGTGATTGGATGATAAAATATCTGCCTGGTTTATAGAATTCGTAATAATTGTACATGGGACAGGTCCAATTTGTTCTGCGCAAGATTGAACTGTCGTTGAAGCATCCAATATGATTTTGTCTCCAGGCTTGACTAAACTCGCAGCTTTTCTACCAATTTCTTTCTTTTGATGAGATCCTACTTTCAAACGACTCGTATAATCTGCTACTGGTTGAGAAGGCGAGCTCGGTAAGATTGCTCCTCCCCGAGTTCGCACAATCTCACCTAGTTCTTCCAACTTCACTAAATCACGCCGTGCCGTATCTCGAGAAACGTTAAATAAGGAGCAAATATTCTCAACACTGATTCGGTTATGTTTTTTTAAGTAGTTCATGATGGAGATGATTCGCTCTTCCTGATACACAGGTCTCTCTCCTTTAAGTATATACAATGTTTTATAAGTAATTATAAGTAATGTTTGTGCAACAAGCAATTACTTTAAGTTAATTTAAGTGATTTTAAGTAAAACTAATAATAAAAAAGACCCTATGGATAATCATAAGGTCTTATTCATTAAATAAGTTCATACTTAAATACCGTTCACCTGTGTCTGGGGCAATACAAAGTACCTTTTTGCCTTTACCTAGCTTTTTAGCAACTTGAATGGCTGCATATACAGCAGCTCCTCCAGATAAACCAGTGAATAATCCTTCTTTAGCAGCTAAATCTCTTAACATGTAAACAGCATCATCATCTTCTATTTGAATGATTTCGTCATATATATCGGTGTTTAAAATAGTTGGAATAAAACCAGGACTCGTTCCAACTAGTTTATGACTCCCAGGCTTCCCACCTGATAGAACAGGAGAGCCTTTTGGTTCAACGACAGCGATGTGTAGATTTTCTATCCATTCTTTAAGTTTTTCGCCTGTTCCAGTGATCGTTCCACCTGTCCCTGCTGTAGCTACAAACGCATCCAGTTTTCCATCCATTTGTTCATAAATTTCTTTTGCTGTCGTTTCTTTATGAATAGCTGGGTTCGCAGGGTTCTCAAATTGTTGTGGAATCATACTATTAGGAATTTCTTTATGTAGTTGCTTCGCTTTTTCAATAGCTCCCGGCATTTTATCCTTACTAGGTGTAAGAACTACTTCCGCGCCATATGCTTTTAATAAGTTTATCCGTTCTTTAGTTGCATTGTCCGGCATCACTAATATGGCCTTATACCCTTTGGCAGCGGCAACCATTGCCAAGCCAATTCCAGTGTTGCCGCTTGTCGGTTCAATAATGGTTTGTCCAGGTTTAATTAAACCGTTTTCTTCCGCACGTGTAATCATGTTAGAAGCCGCACGATCTTTTACACTTCTAGAAGGATTAAACATTTCAAGCTTTACAAAGATATCCGCTGCTTCCTCTGGAACAACCCGGTTCAATTTGACAACAGGTGTATTCCCAATTAATTCTGTCATATTCTGTACGACTTTCATGCCATCCCCCCTTTTTCAGTTAGTTATTCTACTTCTCCAGTCCATTCCAGCATTCCACCAACCATATTTGTCGTGTTAAATCCATGCTCCTCCAGCATCATTCCGGCCATCTCACTTCTTCTACCAGAGCGACAAATTAAGATGATTTCTTTCGATTTATCTAATTCATCCATTCTTCCCTCTAACGTTCCAAGTGCAATATGGTTTGCTCCTGGAATCATTCCTTGTGCCACTTCTTCATCTTCTCTAACATCTACAATTTGGTATTTGTCGTCCTTTACTAGTGCTTCTACTTGCTCCGTAGTTAATTCTTTCATCTCTATCAACCAACCTTTTCATTTTCTTCTAGATGTACATATCATATCAATCTGTTCTTTCATATGGCAACCTTCGCGCTTCTTTGACACGTTCATACACATTCTAGTACTTTAAACAAACGTTTGATCAAACTTTATATTTCAAATACAGCACCTTCATGCCATGTAATATCTGGATCCTTTTTCAACTCTTTTACAAGTTTAAAAAGTGCCGCATCCTTTTGCTTTGCCTCAATCATACAATCAATCCTTGGTGTAGTCCCGCTTACCTCTTTTAAAAACGTTTTAAACATTTCTGGATCTACATAATCTGCATGATGGCGAAACTGATTTTCCGATTTTGGACTTGAAATATGCATTTTTACAGGATTGCGGGAATGCTTCCATGTGTTTACAATTCGCTCCCAATACTGTGTCCAATCCGCATCACGGTGATTAGCTGCATGATGATGGAAATCAAAGACATGAGGAATCTCCAGCTTTTCAGATAAATACAAGACATCCTCCACGTTATACGTTTTATCATCATTTTCTAATATGATAGTGTTTTGAATACGTGGGGAGATTTTTCCCCAATTTTCTATAAATCTCTCTAATGCTGCCTCTTTATTACCATAGCTACCACCAACATGTAGCACACATTTATGCGAAGGGTCCTCTCCCATAGCCGTTAACATATTGTAATGATACACAAGGTTATATATCGATTGCTTCAACACTTCCGTTTTTGGTGTGTTTAGTACAACGAAGTGGTCAGGATGAAAGCCTATTCGCATACGATGCTTCCGTGCATAATTCCCGAGTTCCTTAAATGCCGGAGCTAAGTCTGCTTTATAGTCCCAATCTGCTAGTTCCTCATGAGTAGCTAGAGGAATGATACGTGAACTCATTCTAAAAAATTTTATTCCACTTGCCCGGTTATGCTTTAACAATCGTAGACAATTCTCAATATTGGATAAGGCAACACTTCGCAGTTTTCCTAAAGCCGCGTCACGGTCTGAAATAGATGAAAAAGTTTTCCAAGTGACAGTTTGGGATGGAGAGCAATTCTTTACTTGTACACTCATGGATACATAGCCTAATCGAAACAAAGTCAAAACGACACACTCCTTTTAGTTTCATGCTTTTAGAGTGTGCCAAATCTCCTGTTTTACTTACATTCTGTAGAGAAAAATCACTCCCTGTCTATTCATGCGCTTTCCCAGGAAATCACTTATAAAAAATCCGTGACACGAAAACGACCACACGCTTTATATATTTCTAAATATAACAAAACCTCCCACCAGTAGGCGGAAGGTCTTATAACTTATTTCAATGCATCGGTTAAGAATGGAACAACTTGTTTCTTACGTGAAACAACCCCTTGTAACAGTGCTGTGTGGTTGTCTAAGGTCACATTAAATGCTTTTTCTACTGCATTTTTTTGAGCTCCTAATGCAAGCCCTACGGAGTCATTTGCAAGAATATCCGTAACGACAAGCAAGAATAAATCCAAGCCCTTTTCTTGAATAGTACTATTCATAGCAGCTTCTAACGCTGGTTGACTCGCAAGTACCTCATCTGTATCCACTGTATTAACTTGCGCAATTTGGACTTTATGAGTACCCATTTGGAATTCTTTTGCATCCAATGAAATTAATTGCTCTGGCGTTTTATCACTTAAATCCGCTCCAGCTTTTAGCATTGCTAATCCATATACTTCCGCATCCACTTTCGCAATATCCGCAAGCTCTTTTGCAGCTTGGATATCTTCATCTGTGCATGTCGGAGATTTGAATAATAAAGAGTCAGAAATTATAGCAGATAATAAGAGCCCTGCAATATTTTCTTTAATCGTCACTCCGTTTTCTTTGTATAACTTATTTAAAATGGTCGCGGTACATCCAACAGGTTCCGCACGGTAATATAACGGATCACTCGTTTCAAAATTTGCGATTCGATGATGATCAATTACTTCCAAAACTTTTACTTGATCAATGTCGTCAGCACTTTGTTGTTTTTCATTATGGTCAACTAATATAACATGACTCACTTCATCTGATACACGCTCTACCAATCTAGGTGCCTCAATTTTAAAGTAATCTAAGGCATATTTTGTTTCTCCACTCACTTCTCCTAATCGAACTGCCTCAGCTTGCATACCTAACTCTTTTTTTAAATCTGCATAAGCGATAGCCGAACAAATCGTATCCGTATCGGGATTCTTGTGTCCGAAGACAAGTACTTTTTCCATTTTCAAAACTCCTTACATATCAAAGTTTCTTGCTAATTTAATCAATAGCGATTTCCGCCCCTTATTTTACCATAAGAAGACTGCGACTCTCATCTAATACGACCATTTTTTATTGTTTAATCTGTCCAGATCCACGAATCGTATATTTTGTCGATGTCAATGCGTCTAAACCCATAGGTCCTCTTGCATGTAGCTTTTGAGTACTAATCCCAATTTCTGCACCAAATCCAAATTCAAATCCGTCGGTAAAACGTGTAGAGGCATTGTGATATAAGGCAGCAGCATCTACCGATGTAAAAAAACGGGAAACGTTTTGTTCATTATTCGTTATAATCGCTTCTGAGTGTTTTGTGCTGTAACGGTTAATATGTTCAATTGCTTCATCTAAACCCGTAACTACTCTTAAAGCTACTACTAAATCTAAGTATTCGGTTTCCCAGTCCGTTTCGGTTGCAGCATTCAGACTCGAATTCCATTCTCGTGCTTGTTGATCAGCTTTTATTTCTACTTCTTTTTCTTTTAGTCGTTGAATTAATTTATTGACGTGATTTTTAGCCCAATTTTCGTGAACAAGTATGGTTTCAAGTGCGTTACAAACAGAAGGTCGTTGCGTTTTGGCATTTACGACAATATCAATAGCCATTTGGACATCCGCACTTTCATCAATAAAGATGTGACAGTTTCCAGCACCAGTTTCCAAAACCGGTACAGATGATTGTTCCACCACAGTTTGGATTAGTTTCCTTCCACCTCTTGGAATAAGGACGTCAATAAAATCAGTTAACCGGAACATCTGGGCTGCAAGATCCCTACTAGTATCCTCCAGTAGCTCAATTGTTTGTGTTGGAATGGAGGTCTCCTCTAATGCCTTTTTCATGACGTGAACCAATGCTATATTGGAATGAATGGCAGTTCGACTACCTCTTAATAAAACAGCATTTCCTGTTTTTAAACAAAGGCTAGCGGCATCTACAGTCACGTTGGGTCTAGCTTCATAGATCATCCCGATTACACCAATTGGCACCGCTCTTTTCTCTAAACGGAGACCATTGGGCCTTTCCCAACTTTCTGTGATTCGTCCGATAGGATCCTTTAATTCTGTGAGTTGTTCAACAGCTGCCGCTATATCCAGAATTCTTTCCCTTGAAAGGGAAATTCGATCAATAACCGAGTTATGAATTCCTTCCTCCATAGCATTTTGAACATCCTTGTAATTCTCTTCAAGAATATAGTTTTCATACTCTCGCAAGCGTCTAGATATCAAGGATAGAGCTTTGTTCTTCTGCTCCGTCGTCGCAACCGCAACTTGTTGACTAGCTCTTTTAACATGTTCAGCCTTTCTTAATAATTCATTCATACTAATCCCTCCTTTCGTAATACGACCATTTTGTCACGATGGATTGCCTCTGCTTTAGACTGATTCGTTTGTTTCATAGCATCCTGGCTTCGTAAGCCTTTAATCATTTGAAGTTCTTGGGAAGAATAGCTTACTTGGCCCTTTGCAACCATCTCATCTTGGAGGTTACGTACCTCAACAACCTCCCCAACTGAAAAATTACCTTGTATATCTATAATTCCTGCAGGTAGCAAACTCTTTCCTTCTGTTGAAATTGCTTGCTCCGCGCCAGGATCAATAATAAGTAATCCTTGAACAAGAGAATGAAAAGCAATCCATTGTTTCGACTTTCCTACACCGTGATCACTAGGGACCCCAATATAAGTTCCATTACCCTTTCCATTTAAAATATCTTGAAAATCGTCTGTAGATCCTCCATTTCCTATAAAAACTTTAACTCCTAACGATGTAGCGGTTTTCGCTGCAATCAACTTCGATTTTATTCCACCTGTCCCAAATTTCGTGGTTAGATGTGAACTTGTCGAATGTATGAGTTCATCCGATATAGAAGGTAAAAACTGATAGCGCTTCATGGACGGAGACGATCTCGGGTCTGCTGGATAGATTCCATCAATGTCTGTTAAAAGGAAGAGATAATCCGCATTCATTAACCCACTTACAAGAGTGGAAAGCATATCGTTATCCCCAAATGTTAGTTCATCAATAGATACAGAATCATTTTCATTGATAATTGGAAGTACCGATCTCTTCATTAATTCTGATAATGTTGTAAATACGTTACTGTATTGATGTTGATCCGTAAAAGAATCTCTCGTTAATAGTAACTGAGCAGACACGATTTCATGCTTGTGAAACGCTGTAGTATAGGCGTGAATAAGTAACCCTTGACCAACTGCAGCAGAAGCCTGCTTCCCTTCTATTGTAACGGGTCGATTGGGATAGCCAAGAGCTTGGAAACCAGCTGCAACAGCACCAGACGAAACGAGAATGACTTCATGACCTGCCTTTCGAAGTCCAGCAATTGCCGATACATAGTGCTCTAATTTTTCTGGACTTAGGCCCCCTTTATCTTCAGATAAGGAGCTACTTCCAATTTTTATGACAATTCTCTGCTTTTCCATTTACACAACCTCTTTTCACGCAAATAAAAAACTCTTTCCACCTCAAGCATGAATCATGCTGAAGGACGGAAAGAGTGACATCCGCGGTACCACCTTGTTTGATTTAGATAATCCTATCTAAATCCCCTCAATCCATTAACGCTGGTTCTTACGGTTGAGTTTTTAGCTCAACAAGCTACAAGGGTAGGTTCAAAGGCTCTTACATCTGTAAAACCTTTCAGCCAATGGGTTTTACTCTCTTTGATGTAGAATTCCTTTTACTAATCCTTATCATCACTAAATTTTTGGAATTGTTAAAAATTATTATGGTTTATTGTTGCGTTACTGTCAAGCGTTTTTATGTATAACATTCTAGCTTATCTGTAATGAAATGATGTCAATAGAAATACACATGGAGTAGGACAAGTTTTTTTATTTCGTCGTACGAGGTGACTTGCATGAAACCATTAAATCTTTGTTTAAAAGAAGAATATTATTATGAATGATTTTCTATACAAATACGGATATGTAACAGCTGGTAGCTTCTTGCAAGGACTGGCGATGGCTGTCTTTTTATTTCCTCATTCCATCCCTTCCGGGGGATCAGCAGGCATTGCGGTTCTGTTAAACTATTGGTTTAACATGCCGCTTAGTTTCGCGTTATGGCTTGTGAACTTTTCGTTACTCGTTGCAGCTATCTATTGGCTTGGCAATGCAAGTGCGATTGGTACCATGTATGCTATTACCATAACTTCGATTAGTGTACACATCTGT
The DNA here is from genome assembly GCF_007301515.1 of Radiobacillus deserti. Classification (GTDB taxonomy): domain Bacteria; phylum Bacillota; class Bacilli; order Bacillales; family Amphibacillaceae; genus Radiobacillus; species Radiobacillus deserti. Next base: position 1,738,955 of record NZ_CP041666.1, on the reverse strand, counting down.
AGCAACATGATATCTCCTTTTAACGTATGGATTGACTTAATCATTGGAGCCATTATTCTCGGAAACGGAATTGGGATGTTATTAAAGCAAAATGTATCGAATGGAGGCATGGGAGTAATGGCTCTCATTGTGACCAAATATCGCCATATACCACCCGGTAAACCACTCCTCTTTTTTAATGGATCTGTCTTTATATTAACCGGTACAATTATAGCTTGGCAGATTATCGTCCAAGCTTTAATCTGTCAATGGATTTCGACCAAAGTAGTAGACGATATCCATACCGAAAAACGATCCTTTCATTGGCTGCGGTTGTTAATATCCAAATTACAACGCACTTAAAAAACTGAATTTTGAAGGACAACATTTAAAACGTAAGATTGCTGCATACCCTTTTCTAGAAAGGGGCTGAAATATCATGAAAAAGTTCGTGATAGGATTCGTTCTGATCTTACTCAGTATTGGAATGATTGGTTGTTCCAAACAGGCTTCTTCCACCAAGGATTTTCCAGAGAAGTCCATACAGCTGATTGTTGCCTTTTCAGCTGGAGCTGCCACAGATACACAGGCAAGGATTATTGCAAAACATGCAAAGAAATATCTCGGCCAAGAATTGGTCGTTGTGAATAAGCCAGGTGGCGGAGGCCAAGTTGGATGGAATGAGTTTTCAACGGTTAAGGAAGACGGATACACGTTAGCGGCGTATAACCTCCCGCATATCATTACACAGCCTTTAGTTAGCGATACAACCTTCCAATTAAATACATTTGAGCCATTGATTAATTGGGGCGGTGATCCAACTGTATTTGCTGTAAAGGGAGATAGTGATATTCAAACGCTGGATGAATTAATTTCAAAATCGAAAGAATCCCCAAATACTATGACTATCGGGAACCCAGGCAAATATGTTGGACAGCATCTTGCCATTCTCCTTCTTGAGCAAGCCGCTGGTATTCAAGTAGAAGCTGTTCCTTATCAAGGGTCGTCGGATGCGATAGCTGCACTCTTAGGTGGTCACATTGACGTGGTTGCTGGAAATTTATCCGATATTTACAGGTTAGGAGATGATGTAACCCCTTTGGCAATTGCCACAGAAGAACGTCATTCTTTTATGCCAGACCTTCCTACTTTTAAGGAGCTTGGATATCCAACCGTTATAATGAGTACGGATCGTGGAATTGCCGCTGTAAAAGGTACCCCACCAGAGATTATTGAGAAATTGGAAGCTGCTTTCTTAAAGCTGATGGAGGATGAAGAATTTCTTGCGGACATGAAAAAAGCAGGTGCAGATATGCTAATTATGGATCGAAACGAAGCTAAAGAGGATATGAAAAATAGGCAAGAAAAATATAAGGCACTATTAGAAACCATCGATATCCCTAAATAAAAACGGTAGTCTTCTAACCTTTCCATAGCAAGTTTCCAGGGTTATAAGTCTATTCAATGGTAAAAGGCACTTGGAATACTCCCCCAAGTGCCTTACTATCTGTAAGTTATCATTAGAATCCAAGTCCACATCATAATACTATCTTTCTGGAATTCCAAAACTGTGAACACAATTTATTATTATTTTTCCAATCGGAAAACGATTTGTTCTTTATTCATTTCTTACATATATTTTAGTTCCTGAATTTGCTATATTTACTTCCTTTTGAATCGTTTTAAAAGGTTTTTGTTTACTTCCAATGTTTTTGTCGTTGCCATTTGGAGAAACAAACAATACATTTTAAGGAGGAGCAGTTTCTACTGTTATTTCACGAGCAACTCCCTCCAATAACCAAAAACAACAAAAACAGTGTTATTGCTACTTTACATTTTCTCATCCATTGTTAACACTTTTCCCACCAAGTTTCTTTTGGTCCCATAACATTCTATATTAAAATAGTGAAATTGCGTACGGAAGTGGAACTTTAATCACGACTGTAAAGATTGCATACATTGCAGCTGTAAATAAAATAGAAATAGACGATATTCGGAGCCAAGACACTTCAATCCATCGCTTCCATTTAGCAAAACTCGCAACACTCATTAAGAGTAGAAATACTTGACTGTAGAAACCAATCCAAACTAATCCAGAAGAAAGAATACACACTAACACAATTAAAAACCAAATTGAGGATGGTTTCCACGATGATATATCCGTATTTGGCTGATAAAGTGCTTTTCCATATTCAATAACGGCTAAAATTACGAATGCAAGCATTGTAAATAGTGGAAACCATTTTTGCTGTGGAGGAAGTCCTATCATCCAATACATACTAATAGCGCATAGAATAACAATTCCTAACCATACCATAGCGGGAACTGAAAAGAACCTTATATGGTTACGCTGAGCGTATTCCGACTTTGGTTTCCGTTGTTTCCAAGCTTGATAGATAGAAGCTAGGATGGTGATTACTACTAACATAGATAAAGCGATATTCCAGCCACCAGTGAAAAAATACGTCCAAACGGAGCCTTCTGCTTTTCCTACTTGAATCCCTTGTAGCAATCCTTCCTCTGCAATAGGACCTAAGATAAACCCTAAAGCGATTGGGGCTGCAGAAAAATTAGCTTTTTGCAACAGATACATCACAATCCCAAGCCCAACAACGGTGTACACATCGAACACACTGTTCTGCATTGTATAAGCTCCAATAATAGAAAAAGACAAAATAACAGGTGCCATGATGTATGCTGGAATGGAGGACAATTTGACAAAGTAGCGGATTAGGGCTAATCCAATTACTAGTAAAGCAATTTGTGCTACTACCATGCTAAGCATGAACAAGTTCGCTGTATCAGCATGTTCTACGAACAAACTTCGGCCTGGCCATATTCCGTGAATGAGCAAACCGCCTAGAAATATAGCAGCTGTTGGTGATCCTGGAATCCCTAACGTTAATAGTGGAATCAGTGCTCCTCCAATCATTGCGTTGTTAGCACTTTCTGACGTAATGATTCCTCGTGGATCCCCTTTCCCAAAGGAAGCTTTATCCTTTGAAAACCGTTTCGTTTCATTATAAGCAAGAATAGACGCTATATTTCCACCTGCCCCTGGAATCATTCCGACAAACATCCCAAGCCCACTACCAATTAGTAAGGACTTAGGCTTTCGATAGATTGTTTTAAAGGATGCTACTATGGAGGAAGGTTCAAAGGAATACGTATTCTTATTGTTTGAGTTAGAATTCTTTAACCCTTCTAAAATATTAATCGCTTGCGGAAACGCAAATAATCCAATCAACACTGCTACAATATTGAAACCGCCAACAAAGCTTTCCATTCCAAATGTAAATCGTGGGGTTCCTGTAATACTGTGAATGCCAACGCAGGCTAATAAAACCCCAATACAGCCGCCGATTAGATTTTTTGTGACGGAACCATCGGAAATGGCTGCAATAACGGTTAGGCCAAATAAAGCAATCCATAGATTTTCGGCTGGCCCAAATTCCAAAGAGAATTGTGCAAATACTGGTGCGAAGAAAAGTAAAAGCAACATACCAAATAAGCCACCCACAACAGAGGAAATGGTCGACAATTCTAATGCTTTTCGAGCTTGACCGTTTCTTGTCATGGGATAGCCATCAAAGGTAGTTGCTACAGAAGCGGGTGCCCCTGGCACATTGAATAAAATTGCAGGGATAGAACCTCCATATACACTTCCACAAAATATACTTCCTAATATAATTAGTCCTTGCGTCGGGCCAAGTGTAAACGTGAATGGGATCATTAATGCAACGCCCATTGTTGGGGTTAAACCCGGTAGTGCTCCTACAACAATTCCAATTAACATCCCCACTACTAGAACTAATATATTTTGCCATTCTAATAACTGGAAAATGACTTCCATATCCATCCCCCTCATTACTGAGCTAGGATATGGTATTCATCTATTGGCCTAGATGTGTTAGGATTTCTCTTCGGATTTACTCTTATCCTCTTTCTTTTCTAACTCCACTTTCTTTCCACCAACTGTTAAGTATGTGTACACTTCGAGTTTCGGTTTGATTTTAGAAAGACCTTGCAAATATGGATTAACCAGATCTTTAAAATCCTCATAAACCCCTTCTTCTTCTAATTGTCCATACACATACATCTTGGTTTCTTCCATAAGAAAAGCCATGTATCCCACTGCTTTGTCATTATCATCTAATATATTTAAGACTTGAGCATCCTCTTTTAAGAATTCTGGTGAAAAATAAATTTGCACAAAAATCTCCTCCTATTCACTCGTTAGTTGAAGTTTCGTAAACAACGTATTTGTTTGGCTATCCGATTCGTTACCCGCTGTATTATTTTCCGGTTTAATGAGTAGTAAGCATAATAAGAATACGAATAAAGTTAATCCTGCTGTTGATAGAAACATTCCTGTTCTTGACCAGCTCATCAGCCATCCGTAAACCGGTGGTCCTGCTGCAACTCCTAAAAAACGAACAGAACCGTATAAGGATGTAACGACTCCTCGTCTTGCTGCCCCTACGGAACCAGTAATTAGGCTGTTCAGGCAAGGAAGAACGAGTCCTGTTCCGATACTACTTAATATGAGTATCCCAATGAAAAGGATCAAACGTTCAAAAAAGACGAGAGAGACAAACGAAAGTGTCATGATTAACAAACCGACAATAATTAACTTCTTCATTACCTTTAGGTTTTTCCCAATTTTGCTTCCTGTCGTAAAAGAAGTCGACATCAGAAATAATAAAGGAATGGCAAGGATACAGCCCTTTAATATGCCATCGATGTTATATTCTGTCTCCAATACATCGGAAATATAAAAAAGAACGCCGAATAACGTGAAGAGACAGGTAGCTCCTGCCAAATAAGTGGTAAGCAGCCACTTACCTTCCGTTTTAAAAACAGAGAATAAACCTCTGACATACTTCCCAAACGGTGGTGGCTGTTTCGTTTTTTTCTTTTCTTTTACGAAAAATGCTGTTAGTAGAACAGAAACTAAACAAAAAATAGGAAATCCCCAAAAAGGACCATACCAAACGATTAAAGCTAAAGCTGAACCAACTATAGGAGATAAAACCTTCCCAAAACCATTGGATGCTTCTACCAATCCAAGTACTTTACTCTGTTGACCGCCTTTAAACAAATCCCCTGTTAGAGCCATTGCTATAGGTGCGGTTCCTGCAGCTCCCACCCCTTGTAAGGTGCGTCCGACAATGATCCACAAATAAGCATTATCTATCCAAGCAGATGCTATTCCTGCTAGCAATCCGCCGAGTCCATAAATAATAAGGGATGGTACGATAATTGCTTTTCTTGAAAATCGATCGGACAAATAGCCAAATATAGGAATACAGATGGCCGCGGCAATAGAAAAAATGGTAATCGTCATACTCACTTGAAATGAACTAAGCTTTAAGTTTGATTGCATGGCTGGTAAAATAGGAATCAACATTGAATTCCCAAGTGTCATAATCAACGGAATCGAACTTATTGCCAATATAACTAAGCCTTGTTTTGGTTGTTTAGACAAGCTGATTACACATTCCCTTCTTTTTCGTTTGACTGTCTGTATGCAATCAGTCTTCTGTTAGCATTACCAAAAACACCGGCTTTATTTACAAATAAATTAAGCACTCCAAAAGTTGGAGTGCTTAATTTTTCTATTGTGGACTTTTTCTGTGACTAAGAAACTTCAATAATCCAATTAAAGGTATCTTCTTTTGTCCCATACTGAATTCCGGTTAGTGTATCATATAACCGCTGGGAAACCTCTCCGATTTTGCCGCCGTTAATTGCAAGCTTTTCACCGTTCCAGGACAATTCGCCAACTGGTGAAATAACGGCAGCTGTCCCAGTACCAAACGCTTCTTCTAATAATCCATCTTTATATGCTTGATAAATCTCGTCGATGGATATCTTTTTTTCGATTACTGGAATTCCCCAGTGCTGTAACAGTGTAATAACCGAGTTGCGGGTAACCCCTTCTAATATGCTGCCGTTCAAACTAGGAGTAATCACTTCTCCGTCTACTTTAAAGAACATGTTCATACTTCCTACTTCTTCGATATATTTCTTCTCCACACCATCTAACCATAGAACCTGTGCATAGCCTTTTTCAGCAACCAGCTCTTGAGCCTTTAGACTTGAAGCATAGTTCCCTGCCGTTTTAGCCTCTCCTGTACCACCATTCACAGCGCGAACAAACGTTTGTTCAACTGCGATTTTCACAGGATTAATCCCCTCTTTATAGTAAGCGCCTACAGGAGATAAAATAATAATAAACTGATACCGTTTTGATGGTGCTACCCCTAAGTATGGTTCTGTGGAGATTATGAACGGACGTATGTATAATGACGTTCCTGGAGCTGTTGGAATCCAATCTTTTTCTAATCTCACTAGTTCTCGAATTGCTTGTAAGGCAAACTCCTCGTCAATCTCCGGGATACAAAGTCTTCTATTAGACCGATTTAATCGTTCCATATTTTTATTCGGACGAAATAACCGAACATGTCCATCCTTTGTTTTATAGGCTTTTAACCCTTCAAAAACGGTTTGTCCATAATGAAATACAATGGCCGCGGGATCCAGTGTAATAGGCTGATAAGGCAGGATTCTCGGACTATGCCAGCCATCCTCTAAGGAGTAGTCCATTATAAACATATGATCCGTAAAAATTTTGCCGAACTCCAATGATTCGGCATTTGGCTTCGGTTTTTCCGTTGTAGTGTACGTTATTTGTATCTCTTGATTTTCCATACTATTCCCCTCATCTATGTCATGATTTAGTACCTCTATAATAACACTTTATCAAACTTCATACTTCCTCAAAGGATTATCCAGTTACTGACCAACTGTAACTAGAAATAGACCTGATGCGTTCAACGCATCAGGTCTACCCTTAATGTCATTGCCATATTACATAGCAAGCTGGCTAGGTAAAGTACTAGCCCCCATTAAATAATGATCGACCTTATGAGCAACCTCTCTACCTTCATTTATCGCCCAAACAATTAAACTTTGTCCTCTTCTAACATCTCCGGCAGCAAATACTCCATCTACACTCGTTTCGAATTTTCCATATTCTGCTGCTACTTTTCGATTTTGAACGTGAACACCAAACTCTTTTAGCACTTCTTGTTCGGGGCCTTCAAACCCAATCGCTATAAGAACAAGCTGAGCTGGCCATACTTTTTCAGTTCCTGGTATTTCCTCATAGACGAACATACCACTTTCATCTCGTACTTTTCTCATCTCAATCGTATGAAGCTCCTTAAGATTACCGTTTTCATCTGATACAAACTTCTTCGTTTGAATCGAATATTGACGAGGATCCTCCCCAAATTTTGCCTTTGCCTCTTTATGTGCATATTCTAGCCCAAATACATGAGGATACTCTGGCCATAGGTTATTGGATGTTCTAGCCATCGGTAATTGCGGATGTTTCCCAAACTGTACGATACTGTTACAATCTTGACGTAAAGCAGTTGCAATACAGTCAGCACCCGTATCTCCACCGCCGATTACAATAACATCTTTACCTTTTGCATCAATATATTGTCCATCTTTTAAATCCGAATCTAACAGGCTTTTGGTAGATAGTGTTAAATAATCCATCGCAAATTCTACCCCTTTAGATTCACGACCTTCAATGACTAAATCACGATGCTTTTGCGCACCAGTACAAAGGATAACTGCGTCAAACTGTTTATTTAATTCAGTGGATGTAATATCTTTTCCTACTTCCGTATTGGTTACGAATGAAATACCTTCTTCATTCAATAAGTTTACACGGCGCTCCACAACACGCTTTTCTAGCTTCATGCTTGGAATTCCGTACATAAGTAAGCCACCGATACGGTCTGATTTTTCATACACAGTAACAGAATGTCCAGCTTGATTTAGTTGATCAGCGGCTGCAAGACCTGCAGGACCAGAGCCGACGATTGCAACCTTTCTACCAGTACGCTTTTTCGGGATTCGAGGAGTGATCCATCCATTTTCAAACCCTTTGTCGATGATTGCTCTTTCAATGTTTTTAATCGTTACAGCAGGATCAGAAATCGCTACTGTACAAGATCCTTCACAGGGGGCTGGACAAACTCTTCCTGTGAATTCAGGAAAGTTATTGGTCTTCATTAAACGTTCCAGCGCTTCCTTCCATCTCCCTTTATACACAAGGTCGTTCCATTCTGGAATTAGGTTGTAGACAGGACAACCTGAGGTTGCCCCACCAATCTCCATTCCAATGTGACAAAAAGGAGTCCCACAATCCATACAGCGTGCTCCTTGCCGTTGTAACACTTCATCTGAGAAAGGAGCAGAGTATTCATTCCAATCCTGTAAACGAGTCTTTGGATTTCGTTCCTGGGCTTCTTCACGCTTATAATCGATAAAACCTGTTGCTTTTCCCATTTCTCTCTCTCCTTTCTACTTGACCGCTACTTTTTCTGGTGCATTAGTAACACTCTTATTTGCCTTTTTTGCTTGGAAAGCTGTCATTTGAGCTTCTGAATCACTCATACCAGCTACTTTTAATTGATCAATTTGCTGTAACATTTGTTTAAAGTCACTCGGAATAACTTTTACAAAGTGCTGTAATGCATCTTGCCAATTATTTAAGATTCCAGCAGCTTTACTACTATTTGTGTAGTTTAAGTGATTTTGTATCATCGTTTTTAATTCATTTATTTCTTCATGATCTGTTAACGATTCAAACTCAATCATTTCTTGGTTACTTAAATTCTTAAACTTCTCTTTATCCTCTGCGTAGACATAAGCTATACCGCCTGACATCCCTGCTCCGAAGTTTTTCCCAACTTCACCAAGTATGACGACACGACCACCTGTCATATATTCACACCCGTGATCACCGATTCCTTCAACAACTACTCGTGCTCCACTATTACGAACAGCAAAACGTTCTCCTGCAAAGCCATTGATATACGCTTCTCCTGATGTAGCACCATAAAATGCAACATTACCAGCTATTACATTTCCACTTGCTAGAATAGTAGATTCTTTTGGAGAGGATACGATTAATTTACCACCGGATAATCCTTTTCCGACATAATCATTTGCATCCCCATCTATAATCATTGTCATCCCTCTCGGTACGAATGCACCAAAGCTTTGACCTGCTGATCCTTTAAAGCGCAACGTTATTGTATCGTCTGGAAGTCCTTCTTCTCCATATTTCTTAGAGATTTCACTTCCTACAATCGTACCGGTCACACGGTTAATATTTCGAATGGAGAAGCTATGATCTACTTTTTCGCCCTCATCAATAGCACGTTTAACCATAGGTAATATTTTGGTTACATCTAGAGATTCCTCAATTTTATGGTTTTGTGCAGTTTTACGAATTCTACCACCTTCTGGTTGATATAAAAGCGTACTTAGATCCAAATCTTTTGCTTTCCAATGTGATTGAGCACGTGCTCCAACTTTTAACACATCTGTTCTTCCAACCATTTCATCCATCGTTCGGAATCCAAGCTCTGCCATAATTTCACGCACTTCTTCTGCAACGAATCTCATAAAGTTGACAACATGGTCCGGATCTCCCATGAATTTCTTCCGTAACTCAGGATTTTGTGTGGCAACCCCCACTGGACAAGTATCAATGTGACAAGCACGCATCATAACACAGCCAAGCACGACAAGTGGAGCTGTCGCAAATCCATATTCCTCTGCACCTAGTAAAGCAGCCATTACGACGTCTTTTCCTGTCATAAGCTTTCCGTCTGTTTCAAGAATGACACGTTCTCTTAAGCCATTCAGCATTAACGTCTGGTGCGCTTCTGCTAGACCAAGTTCCCATGGTAATCCTGTGTGCTTAATACTAGTCTTCGGTGAAGCACCAGTTCCACCGTCGTACCCTACAACGGAAATGACATCTGCGGCACCTTTCGCTACACCTGCTGCAATCGTACCAACGCCTGCTTTCGCTACCAGTTTCACACTAATACGTGCATCACGATTCGCATTCTTCAAATCATGAATGAGTTGAGCTAGATCCTCGATAGAATAAATATCATGGTGAGGTGGTGGAGAAATCAAATCAACTCCTGGTGTAGAACCACGAACAGTTGCTACCCATGGATACACTTTATTTCCTGGTAATTGACCGCCTTCCCCCGGTTTTGCACCTTGAGCCATTTTAATTTGTAGCTCATCAGCATTTACTAAATAGTGACTCTTAACGCCAAAACGCCCGGATGCGATTTGTTTAATTCCACTTCGACGAGAATCCCCGTTTTCGTCTAATTCGTAACGAGTAGGATCCTCCCCCCCTTCACCGCTATTACTTTTTCCACCTAAACGATTCATCGCAATAGCAAGCGCTTCATGTGCTTCTTTACTTAAAGAACCAAAGGACATAGCACCTGTTTTGAATCGTTTTACGATGCTATCTACGGATTCAACTTCCTCTAAAGGAATAGATTTTGTAGATTTGAATTCAAATAAATTTCGTAAAAATCCTATGCGCTCTTCATTTGCTGCTGATGAATATTCTTTAAAGAGATTGTAATCCCCTCGACGACATGCCCATTGAAGGGTGTGAATCGTTTTTGGATTAAACGCATGGTGTTCTCCATTTTTTCGCCATTGGAAATCACTACCTGCTTCCAATGTTTGATCCACAGCATCTTTGTAACCTTCTTCATGACGAAGCTTCGTTTCTTTCGCAATCGTTTCTAATCCTATTCCACCAATTTGAGAGGCAGTCCCTGTGAAATACTTCTTCATGACTTCTTCACTAATTCCAACGGCTTCAAAAATTTGGGCACCACGATAGCTTTGAACAGTGGAGATCCCCATCTTGGACATTACTTTAATAACACCTTCCGTTACCCCGTCCATGTATTTATGAACAGCTTGTGGGTAGCTGACAGACAATGCACCGTCTACAATAGCTTGTTTATATGTCTCAAATGCTAGATATGGATTAATAGCATCTGCTCCATAACCAATCAATGTAGCAAAGTGATGAACCTCTCTGGTTTCACCAGATTCGATAATAATACTTACTTTTGTCCGACTTCCTTGCCTTACGAGATATTGATGTAGTCCACTTACTGCTAACAAGGCTGGAACTGCTACCTTTTGTTTATTCATTCCTCGATCTGATAGAATTAATAGATTTACTCCCGATGAAATAGCCTCTTCTGCTTGCTTAAAAATCGCATCTAGCCCTTGTTCCAAATTGTCTTCAAATAAAGAAGAAATCACTTTGCTTGTAAATCCATCTAATTTGTTTTCTTTAAGTGCTTTTAATTGTTGGTTAGATAATACCGGACTATCTAACTGTATTCGATGACAATTGGTTTTATCCGGGTGCAGAATATTCCCTTCAGGTCCTAAATAAGTCAAAGTAGAGGTTACAATCTGCTCACGATAAGCATCAATCGGAGGGTTCGTTACTTGTGCAAACAATTGCTTAAAGTAGTTGAACAAGGATTGAGGACGTTCCGACAAAACCGCTAATGGACTATCATTCCCCATTGAACCTATTGGATCTTTCCCCTCCGTTACAATAGGAAGGAGATACTTATAAACATCTTCATACGTATAGCCAAATGCTTTCTGTCTTGCTAATAAATCATGGACCGGATCCTCTTCCACTACGTTTACATCATTATCTAACGTAACAAGCTGTTCTTCCAGCCACTCCTGATAAGGGTGTTCATTCGCCATCTCAGCTTTTAACTCTTCGTCGGCAATGATTTTTCCTTGTTCTAAATCCACTAATAGCATTTTTCCAGGACTTAATCGATCTTTGTATAAAACGTTTTCTTCTTCTACGTCGATTACACCGACCTCCGAAGAATAAATAATGTAGTCGTCTTTGGTCACATAATACCGTGCAGGTCTTAACCCATTACGGTCTAATATGGCTCCAATTTGCTTTCCGTCTGTAAAGGTAATAGACGTTGGACCATCCCATTGTTCCATTAACGTACTGTGATATTCGTAGAAAGCTTTCTTTTCAGGCGATATATGTTCATTCTTTTCCCACGGCTCTGGAATTAACATCATCGCTGCATGAGCAGGCTTTCTTCCGGCTAGAATAAAAAATTCTAACGCATTATCTAAAACAGAAGAATCACTTCCATTATCATTTAAAATAGGTAGTAGCTTGTTTAAATCATCTCCGAATGCTTTCGAAATAAACTGTTGTTCCCTGGCTCGCATCCAGTTAATGTTTCCACGCATCGTATTAATTTCCCCGTTATGAATTAAATAACGGTTTGGATGTGCACGTTCCCAGCTCGGGAAAGTATTCGTACTAAAGCGGGAGTGTACTAAAGAAAAAGCAGAGACAAAATCTTCATCCTGCAAATCTAAATAAAACTCATCCACTTGGCTAGGTGTTAACAACCCTTTATAAACAATCGTTTGATTGGAAAGACTTGCAAAATAGAAGCGCAATTCTTTTTTTTCTGCCCAATGCTCAACTTGTTTTCGAATCACATACAGTTTGCGTTGAAAAGCTAAATCATCCAATTCTTCCTGCGCGCCAATAAATACTTGCTTCACTACCGGGCACGTTTCTTGTGCGTTTATTCCGACTTTTCTGACATCGGTTGGTACATCTCTCCAGCCCAAAAGCTCTTGCCCTTCTTCCTTAATAAGAGCGTTTACTTGTTCCACAATTTCTTCTCTCTCTTGTTTGTTCTGAGAAAAGAACACCATTCCGACTCCATAGCGCCCTTTTTCAGGTAAGTGAAAACCATCACAAACTTTTCTAAAATATTGATCCGGAATTTGAACCATAAGTCCAGCCCCATCACCTGTGTTCGGGTCACTTCCTTGACCACCACGGTGATCTAATTGACAAAGCATATTTAAACCTTGTTTTACGATGTCATGGGTTGCATGGCCTTTCAGATGTGCATACAAACCAATTCCACATGCATCATGTTCAAATTCAGGACGATATAGACCCTGCGCCTTCGGCATTTTACTAAAAGTCATGTTTACGCCCCCGTTCTCTCTATTCCTTTAAAGGTGTCTTAGTTCTATTGTAGGTTTTCTTATTAATCCAAACAATATATAATATAGATTAAAACTATCTCACTTTGAGATGAATTGGGGAGGAATAGCAAATTGGAGCTTAGACAATTACGTTATTTTATGGAAGTAGCAGAACGGGAACATGTATCAGAAGCTGCCGAAAACCTACATGTAGCTCAATCTGCTATAAGTAGGCAAATTGCCAATTTGGAAGCGGAATTAGGAGTATCTTTATTTGAGAGAGAAGGACGAAATGTTAAACTTACACAAATTGGTAAGATATTTTTAACACATACAAAAACAGCTATGAAAGCGATTGATCACGCCAAAAAGCAAATAGATGAATACCTAGATCCAGAACGCGGCTCAATAAAGATTGGCTTTCCTACAAGCTTAGCTGGACATTTATTACCTACGGTTATTTCAGAGTTCAAACAGAAATATCCAAATATTGCTTTCCAGTTACGTCAAGGGTCTTACGCATTCTTAATTGACGCTGTAAAAAATCGGGAAATAGATGTTGCTTTTTTAGGACCTGTTCCAACCGATGACCCGGATATTTCCGGACATATTCTATTTACGGAAAACTTGTATGGCTTAGTTCCAATAAAGCACCCACTTTCCGAAAAGTCAAGCATCCATTTAAGCGACTTACGGAACGAAGATTTTGTCGTCTTTCCAAAAGGCTATGTATTACACAAGATTGTAGTGGATGGATGTAAACGAGCAGGATTTTCACCTAAAATTACGTCTGAAGGAGAGGATTTAGACGCCATTAAAGGACTAGTCTCTGCAGGTATCGGGGTAACCATTTTGCCAGAAAGCACATTTTATGAATCCACACCTAGATTTACGAAAAAAATAAAGATAGAATCACCTGAGCTTAGAAGATCTGTTGGTATCATTATACCGAAGCACCGCAATCTTGCTCCTTCTGAAAAGGTGTTCTACCATTATGTTAAAGAGTTTTTCTCTATTCTTCAACGGTTTCAATAGGCCATTCAAAGTAAACGGGATAGTGGAGTTTGCATCCTGGGTTAAATGAAGCATGACAGGTCGGACAAGCACTATGCGACACATACTCATGGATCGTTAGTGTAGAACCACACTCTCCACAAAGTATAGCTTTAGAATCAAACGCTTGTTTTTTCCATTTTAATAGCGGATGATCCGAGTGCTCTTCGTGACATTTGTAGCATGGATAAAACCGTTGACAGCATGGAAATAAAATAGCAATAATATCACTTGGCCCATGATAATGGGAGCATCTAGTTTTGTCGTCTACTAAAGAACCAAATACCGGGGTATCGTGTATGTTTTTCATGCAACCATCCTCCTCTAATTACGAAGGAAAAGGTTATGGAAGCTCCATAACCTTATATTTTCGTATTTCTTTTTTTAGCGCGATCTTCTAGTTGAGACTTTGGACGTTGATTTGCAACATCCTCTGTTAGTCCTTGTGGATTAACACCAGTCCCTGGTTGTTTATTACTATTACGATTTTTCTTAGTCATGAAAAACACCTCCATGGATAGTGTTTCTCATTGTGGAGTTCACTATCCAATTAAGATGTAGCAAATGAGGTTGCTTTTTCAACGAACCGCATCATATTTCATTTCAAGCTCTAATAGCTTCGCTTCTACTAGTTCAGAATCCGTTTTCCAAATCGCAGCATCTAAAGAGCAGGTGACTGGCACTTCACAATGGATTTCAGCCAATTTTCTAGACAAATGTAACATATCCAAATCAGACGCAATTTTGGACTTTATTCCCTTTGATAACTCATCTAAATGAAGTAATATTCCATCGACGGAATCATATTGCTTTAACAGCTTAATCGCTGTCTTTTCTCCAATACCTTTTACCCCAGGATAGTTATCCGACGAATCTCCCATTAGGCCTTTCAAATCTACAATTTGAGCAGGTGTTAACTCTTTTTGTTCCGTAAAAGAATCTTTTTCAAAGACCTCATAATTTCCTTGGCCTTTTCGCATAATAGCAACAGAGATATTCGTATCAACAAGCTGTAAAATATCTTGATCTCCAGTGACGATTAACACATCATGATCCTGACCAAATTGCTTTGCTAACGTACCAATACAATCGTCTGCTTCATATCCCTCCACTCCAACATTCGGGACATCAAAAGCCTCGACTACTTCTTTTACTAAGTCAAATTGAGGAATAAGCTCTACTGGCGGTTCCCCTCTATTCGCTTTGTATGCATTGTATAATTCAGTTCGAAACGTTTTACTTCCCATATCCCAGCAACAAATAACATGACTTGGCTGAAACGTTTCAATTGCATTTAAAAAATATTTCAGAAATCCAAAAATCCCATTCGTTGGTACACCTTTACTAGTTACCATATAATTCCCGGAATAGGAAGTCGCATAAAAACCGCGGAATAGTAATGCCATACCATCCACTAATAAAATATTGGAGCGATTCATGTTTAACCCTTCTCTCTTCGGACATCTAGTATCTCGAACCATACTAGTATAATAGAAAGAAAAGGTCCGTATCAAGCTGAAACATTTACTAAAAAGATAGGTAGCCTAACGGTAAATGTACTACCTTTCCCCACTTCACTTTCTATTTCAATAGTCCCTTTGTGATTCTCTATTATTTTGTGGGTCACCATTAATCCGAGACCCGTCCCTTTTTCCTTCGTTGTGAAAAATGACTCCCCAATTTTTGATAAGGTTTCTTCTGGTATGCCGTGTCCTTGATCTACGATCCTAATGATGGCGTTATTATCTTGTTCTTCCATTTTCACTACTATCCTTGTATTAAACTCGGAAGCTTCAATGGCATTTTTAATCAAGTTTATAAATACTTGCTTTAGTTGTGTTTTTTCTCCAAGAACCGGTACATGCTTTGTAGGTTTATTCCATTCAATCATTATGTTCTTTTTATCCGCCTGTGCGTTTAAGAGGAAGATGACTTCATCTAATACCTCCTCCAGATTTTCTGGTTTTAGTTCCTCGCTAGGCTTTGCGAATCCTAATAAATCACTTGCTATTTGTTCAATTCGTTCAATCTCAATGTTTAAGATACTTATGTAATCTTCTGTTTTAATAGTCCCAGCTTCCATTAATTGTAGGAAGCCTTTAATGGAGGTAAGAGGGTTCTTAATTTCGTGAACTACTCCCGCACTTAATTCTCCAATAACAGCCAGCTTCTCAGATTGACGTAGCAATTTTTCTGTCTTTAACCGTTGCGTAATATTTCTTGTATCGATAATAACGGTGGTATTATTTTCGTGATGCATAAGCTTACCCCGTGATTCAACCCACACGTAATCACCTTGTATTTTCCGAGCGCGGTAACGAATTGTCACTTGTTTTTCGCCATTAAGCAGCTGTTCTTTTAACTGACGAACTGTTTCATGATCGTCCTCATGAATAAAATGTAATAACGGTTCGTTTATAAGATTTTTGGCGTCGTATCCAATTAATTCTTTTATCGATGGAGATATGTATAGAATAGTTCCTTCTAATGATACTTCGGAGATGATGTCAGATATATTTTCGCTTATCATACGATATTTGTATCTACTATGCTCAAGTTCTTTTTTGTATTGTTTACTTTCCGAAATATCCCGAAAATGAACTTGTGCAAATATTCTGTCATCAACGATATAAGGGGTAGCGAATAGTTCTACATTTATAATAGAACCATACTTTTGAATGAATCTTTGTTCCATTAATTCGACGGTTTCTTGCTTATTATAGACTCGATTTAACCGTTCCTTACAAACCTCATAGTATTCCGGATGTAATATTTGATCAATATTTTTAATTTCATTTGCTTCGTATTGTAGAATTTGATAAACATAAGAATTGGCATACACGATGTCTCTCTTATCTAGTATGATGACACCACTTAATAGATTCTCAACCATTTGTGAAAAATCTAACTTACACGTATCGT
This sequence comes from Radiobacillus deserti, assembly GCF_007301515.1. Classification (GTDB taxonomy): domain Bacteria; phylum Bacillota; class Bacilli; order Bacillales; family Amphibacillaceae; genus Radiobacillus; species Radiobacillus deserti. The sequence goes on along the minus strand of NZ_CP041666.1, from coordinate 1,722,065 downwards.
TCAAATGATCGCCCCCTCACAATTAAATTAAACATAAAATGTAGTTAATTGTAAATAATTATATATTTTTCAAAGTAGTTTTAGAACTTAATTCTGTTCTCTTCGCAAAAAAAGTGGTAACATATCGAATTAAGATCTAGAGGAGTGTGAAACACATGAATAATCAACTCGAAAAAGCAACATTTGCTGGTGGATGCTTCTGGTGTATGGTGAAACCTTTTGACCAATGGGATGGCGTTGAAAGCGTCCTATCAGGCTACACAGGTGGCCATGTGGAGAATCCAACCTATGAACAAGTGAAAACAGGAACAACTGGGCATTATGAAGCTGTTCAAATCGTATATGATCCGAATAAAATAAGCTACCAAACGATTTTAGATCTATATTGGCCACAAATTGATCCAACAGACGACGGCGGACAATTTCACGATCGCGGTCCACAATATAGAACCGCAATTTTCGTACACAATGAAACCCAAAAGGAAATTGCAAAGCAATCTAAAGATGCTCTAGAGCAAAGCGGAAGATTCAAACAACCTATTGTAACAGAAATATTACCTGCTACTACGTTTTATCCTGCCGAAGACTATCACCAAGATTTTTATAAAAAAAACGAGAAAGAATATAAGGAAGATCGAGCAAAATCAGGACGCGATACATTTATTGAATCATACTGGGATTAACAAAAGTACTCCTAACCTCTTTTTCAGAAGTTAGGAGTTAAATAAGGATTTAGTTTACATAATATAATTATATTAAATTACCATTTTTCAATTTCCTGCCGATCACCTTTACTGTTTCCCTTTTTATGGGTCCGACTTTCTAATTCCAATTCAACTTGTGCTAAGCTAACTTCTTGATTAGCCATTAAAACAAAACTATGATAGAAAAGATCCGCAACTTCCTTCACGATTTCCTCACGATCAGAATTTTTAGCAGCAATCACCACTTCTCCTGCTTCTTCGATTACTTTTTTTCCAATCTTGTCGATCCCTTTGTCAAATAGATAGTTCGTGTAGGAATTTTCTACTCGATTTTGTTTACGATCTTCAATCTCCTCAAATAGTTGTTTATAAATAGATAATCGAGGCTCTGCATCCACTATTTCCTTTGTATCTAGATCGATTTCTCGGTAAAAACAAGTTGTTTCCCCTGTATGACAAGCAGGTCCGTTAGGTGTCACTCGTAGTAATATCGTATCTTCATCACAATCCACTTGGATAGCCTTTACTTTTTGGGTATGACCCGAGGTTCCGCCTTTATGCCACAATTCATCCCGAGACCGTGAATAAAACCATGATTCTCTCGTATCCAAGGTTTTTTGATAGGCTTCTTCGTTCATATAAGCAACCATAAGTACTTGTTCTGTAGCATCATCTATTACAACCGCTGGGACAAGACCTTTACTAAAATCCAGATTCACGAATGGACACCCCTTCCCGAACACATGTATCCTTTACTTCTCCAATTGTGAAGGTATTCTCATGGAAAATAGAAGCAGCTAAGGCAGCTGAAACGTCCGTTTTTTGAAATACTTCAGGAAAGTGCTCTGGACTACCACAGCCTCCAGAAGCAATCACAGGAATACGTACAGCATCTACTACTGCTTTGGTAAGTCGAATATCAAATCCATCTTTGACGCCGTCTGTATCTACACTCGTTAGCAAGATTTCCCCGGCCCCTTTCTCTTCAACGGTTTTTGCCCATTCTAATGCATCTAACCCAGAATCCACTTTTCCTCCATGAGTCATGACGTGCCAGCCGTCTTCAAACCACTTAGCATCAATAGCAACTACAATACACTGGGAACCAAAGCGGTTTGCTCCTTCTGTTATCAAGTCTGGATTGGCAACCGCAGCAGAATTCATACCTACTTTGTCCGCTCCTGCTTTTAACAATGTTGTCATATCCTCTACGGTTCGCACACCTCCACCTACTGTAAAAGGAACAAACACTTGATTCGCTGTCTCACGAACAATATCGATCATAGTTTGTCTACCTTCATTCGTCGCAGAAATATCTAAAAAAATGATTTCGTCTGCACCGTGTTGTGAGTATAGGGAAGCCATTTGTACAGGATCTCCAAGCTCACGCAAGGATACAAAATTCGTTCCTTTGACCACTTTTCCTTCTTTAACATCTAAACACGGAATGATACGTTTCACTATCATTTACATGTCCCCCATAAGCGTAACTTTTCCATCATAAATGGCTTTCCCTACGATAGCTTCTTGAATGCCAATTTCTTTTAATGCGTACAAATCTTGATTATCCTTAACTCCGCCAGAAGCAACAATCTTTATATTCACAGCATTATTTATAGCTTGTAGCTGCTCCAAATTCGGACCAGTTAATGTTCCGTCTCTTGATATATCCGTAAAAACAATCGTTTGAACGCCCATCTCTTCCATTTGCTTTGCAAAATCTATATAATGAGTCTCTGTTATCGTTTCCCAGCCTCTTGTTGCTACCATTTCATCCTTCGCATCAATTCCTACTACGATGCTGGAGGAATATTTTTTCAAAGCCTCTCTTAGAAAAGCAGTATCTTCTAGTGCAGAGGTTCCTAATACAAGCCTAGTGGCTCCAGCTTCTAGGAGATTTTCCACCGTTTCGATGCTCCGAATACCACCACCCACTTGAATGGGAACCGTAGACTGATGACACAGCTTTCTTATTAACTCATATTGTCTCGCAGCGCCATTACGCGCTCCATCCAAATCTACAATATGAACAAGCTTTGCACCATTGTTAATGAATTGATCTAGTTGCCCCGTTGGATCACTTCCAACCGAAGTCGTTTTGCTAAAGTCCCCTTGATAAAGGCGAACACACTTACCATCGATTAAATCAATTGCTGGAATGACTAACATACGCTACCTCCTGCAGAAACGTCTTTAGTAGATTCACACCCACTTCTCCACTTTTTTCCGGGTGGAACTGGATGCCATACACATGATCTTTTTTTACAATTGCGGGAACCTCTGTTCCATATTCAGAAGTTGCCACTAGAAAGTCCTTATCTGTTTTTGCTTGGAAGGAGTGTACAAAATAGACATGCTTTCCTTCATAAGGCTGAAACGCATCGTTTCCTGGTTTAATTTCTAATCCATTCCACCCGATATGAGGTAATAAGTAGTCCGTTTCTATCCGTTCTACGGTACCTGGAATTAAATCTAATCCTTTCGTTTTTCCACCTTCATACCCTTCACTGAAGAGTAATTGCATCCCTAAGCAAATACCTAAGAATGGTTTTTCTTGTGCCATTTCCTTCAAGAAGTCTAATAATCCTCTTTGTTCGATTTCGTCCATCGCAGCTTGAAAAGACCCGACACCAGGCAGCACAATATGTGAAGCAGCTCTTAGTTTATTTTGGTCATCCGTCAATATTACTTCGTACCCTAGTCGCTTAAATGCCATCGTGACACTCGCAACATTTCCCATACCATAATCCACAATTGCTATCATTCTATTAGCCCCTTTGTAGAGTTTACCCCTTCTATTTCCGGATTTATAGAAATCGCTTTTGCCAATGCTCTTCCTAACGCTTTGAAAATGGATTCAATCTTATGGTGCGTATTTTCACCGTAAAGCACTTTAGCATGTAAGGTAATACCCGCTTGAAAAGCAAATGCTTGCAAGAATTCACGGACAAGCTCCGTATCAAAATTGCCTAACGTTTGCGTAGAAAACTGTGCATCAAAGACTAGAAAAGGTCTACCACTGATATCTAATGCCACGAAACCGAGAGATTCATCCATTGGAACATATGCATCCCCATAACGATTGATTTGCTTTTTATCTCCTAATGCCTCCCGGATAACCTGACCTAGTACAATTCCTACGTCCTCCACGGTGTGGTGACTATCAATATGCAAATCACCCTCCGCCTTAACAGATAAACCAATTCGACCGTGACGAGCGAATAGCTCTAACATGTGATCAAAAAAACCAACACCAGTATGGATAGTTACTTCTTTACTTTGATCTAGGTCAACAGACACCTCAATAAAGGTCTCATTTGTTTTTCTTTCTTTACTTGCTGTTCTCATCAGATATTCCTCCTTTCCTTTCCTCAACCCTTACTTGAATTGCGCGAGCATGTCCTTCTAGTTGTTCGACCTTAGCAAGATTCATGATGTCGGGTGCTGCATCTAGCAAAGCTTTTTCCGAATAATATAAAAAAGTAGTTTTTTTCAAAAAGTCGTCAACAGATAGTCCCGATGAAAATTTAGCAGTACCGGATGTTGGCAAAATGTGATTTGGACCTGCATAATAGTCTCCTAACGGTTCTGGAGAATAGTTCCCTAAAAATACCGAACCGGCATTTCGTACTTTACCTAAATAATTCATAGGCTGATCTAACTGAATTTCTAAATGTTCTGGAGCTAATTGATTTGCCAATTCAAATGCCTCATCCGTATCTGTCACTTTCACTAAAGCACTACGGTTTTGCAATGCTTGTTCTGCTATCTCTTTTCTCGGTAATATAGCACATTGCTTTTCTACCTCTGCTTTCGCTTCTTCCAGAACTCTTTCTGATGTAGAGAATAAGAAAGACCTTGCAAAAGGATCATGTTCTGCTTGTGCAAGTAAATCAGCAGCTATAAAAATAGGGTTAGCTGTTTCATCAGCGATTATTGCCACCTCAGATGGACCAGCTATCATATCGATCCCTACATCTCCAAAAACTAAGGATTTAGCAGTTGCAACATAAGCATTACCTGGCCCCACAATTTTATCTACGCTAGGAATCGATTCTGTTCCGTAAGCCAGTGCGGCAATCGCGTGAGCACCGCCTATTTTATAAATCTCTTGAACCCCTGCAATTTCAGCTGCCACTAGTAATAATGGAGAAATCGACTCCCCGTTTCGTGCAGGACTTACCATCACTACTCGTTCTACACCAGCTATAATTGCTGGAATAGCGTTCATCAATACACTGGAAGGATAGCTTGCCGTCCCCCCTGGTACATAGATCCCTACATTTTCAATCGCACGGTATAATTGACCCGATGTAATATCCGCTTCTGTCTTCATAAATCGAGAGGTAGGAAGCTGTTTTTGGTGAAATGAACGAATGTTTTCTGCTGCACGTTTCAACGCAACAATCGTCTCTTCTGCTACTTCTCCCCATGCTTTTTCTTTTTCGTCTTTTGTGACAAGCCAATTAGAAGGAACGCCTCCATCAAACTTTTGAGCATACGCTTCAATCGCCTCGTCCCCATTTTGTTGTACATTTGTTAAAATGGCTTGAACATCTTTTAAAACCGATTGATTATCTTCTCTAATTTTCTGTTTCGATAAAAAGGAAGCACGGAATGCATCTGGCGTATAAACAGAAATCATTTTATAACCGCTCCTTTCTGAAGAGACTGAATGATCGGATGTAAAGTATCTCGTTTTATTTTTAACGATGACCGATTTGCAATACATCTCGCACTATATTGGTGAATTTCTTCTTTCACAATTAATCCATTTTCTTTTAACGTCGTACCTGTTTCGACAATGTCAACAATTCCGTCTGCTAACCCTAAAATTGGTGCAAGTTCAACAGACCCTTCTAATTTTACAATGTCTACCGATTCTCCTTTTTGCTTAAAGTATTCCTTTGTAATCGCTGGATATTTACTAGCAATCTTTCGTTTACGATTCGGTAGCTGTTTTCCTTCTTCAATAGCAAGCGCCATTCGACAGTTTCCAAACGGAAGCGGGAACAGATTATACACATCTGGCTGGAACTCCGTTAGCACGTCTTCTCCAACAATTCCCAAATCCGCAATCCCATGTTCTACATATGTTGTCACGTCGACACCTTTCGCAAAGACAAATTGGCAATCCGCTGTATCCACACGTAGCTTTCGTCCTTTTTGAACTAACGGTTCGATGTCATAGCCAATCGACTTAAAAAACTCTAAAAATTGTTTTTCTAGTCTTCCTTTTGTTAGTGCAATCGTTGGTTTCATTGTTTGACCACCTTGAACGTTGAATTCTCTTCTTCTATTTTTAGTACAATGTCAAAAGAATCCGGTTCGGATAGCTCGTACACGATATCTACTACATCGTCTGGGTACGAAGCTCGAACTGATTCTGCATATACGTGGGAGCTCTCAGATGCTAAAATAGCAATTCGCTTTCCTTGTGACTCCTCCATAAAATGTTCAGTAAGAACGTCTACATCAAATGCTAAACCGACAGCAGAAACCTCCTGATTGAATTGATCGTACAGCTTATCGTAACGTCCCCCAGAAAAACAAATCTCTCCTGACTCTTTCATATAGCCTCTAAACATTACTCCATCATAGTAAGGAAGGTTTTTCACTCTCCCTAAATCGACGGTCACATCGTTCATTCCTGACCTTTCCATTAAAGTCGCTAATGATTTCAGGTGTTCCAAAATCGAAAGTAGACGGTCTTTGTTCTTCCATTTTTCTGTATAGTTCTCTATTAAGTCAAAAGAGCCATACGCATCAATTAAATCAACTAATTCATCTGCAACCGCTTCAGAACCATGCCGAATCGCCAAGGAATATACTTCATCTTTTCGTTTATCATGCATAGCCTGTCTCAATTGCTGTTCCACGTTTTCTGTAAGTTCAAGAGAGGCAGTTAATTCTTCAAAAATCCCTGTGTGGCCGAGCTCGATCAAGTAATCAGAAATTCCTAATGCACGTAAATAGCTCATCGCAGTTAACAGACATTCTCCTTCCCCTAGAAAAGGCTCTGTATGAAGAACTTCTATCCCTGCTTGGCGACTTTCTGTCCCCGCTTTATCGCTGCGGAATACAGAACCTTGATACGCCCACTTCCGTTCTGATTTTGGTTGATTCACCAAAGCTCGGGCAATCGCAGTCGTCCAGTCTGGACGTAGCACTTCAATTTCTCCATCCCGATTAAACCACTTCAGCATATTTTGTAGGTTCATACCTACATGTTGATTCGTAAACGTATGAGCAAACTCTACGACAGGGGTAGAAATCTGCTTAAAATTTCTTTGTAATGTAATAAGGCGAAATTGCTCATAAGCTTTTGTGCGATTATTAATAATAGATCCCATTTCATCTTGACTACCTGCTGGTAAAAACATTTGGTCACATCCTACTACCGATTATTCTTTATCACTCTACTGTGGTAAAGTGATAAAATCATTTGTTTGAATTTAACACATCATTCCCATTCCGTCAATACATCTCATCCATTAGCCAGATAGGACAGAACATCGTATAATACGAATAGCAAGGGCATGATTATGTCCTATTATACAAGAATAGGAGTTAGAAATTATGAGAAACGGGGATTTTCACGTTCACACGCAGTATTGCCCCCACGGTAGCAAGGATACAATGGAAGCATACATTTTAAGAGCAATTGAAAAAGGGTTAGAAAGTCTCACGTTTACCGAGCATGCCCCCCTACCAGATTCCTTTGTAGATCCTGTACCTAATCAAGATAGTGCCATGAGCTGGACAGACGTGGATGCGTATTTAGCCGATGGGGAAAAGCTTAAACAGAAGTACAAAGACGATATTCACATAAAAATAGGGTTCGAAGTGGATTATATTGAGGGATTTGAAAAAGAAACGAAGAACATTCTAAATTATTTTGGTAGTAAAATAGAGGATTCTATTTTATCCGTGCATATGCTCCGCATAAACGATGAATATGTCTGTATCGACTATAGTGTAGACGAATTTGAACGAATTCTATCATTATCTAATGGAATAGATTCGCTCTATACACTTTATTACAACACACTAAAACAGTCTATTCTAGCTGATTTAGGAACCTATAAGCCAAGAAGGATTGGACACATGACGTTAATAGAAAAGTTTCGAAAAAGGTTTCCAACAGCAACAGATTTTTCTTCCTTACAGAAAGAAATCTTGTTGCTTATTCAACAAGAACATTTAGAGTTAGATGTTAATACAGCTGGTTTTTTTAAAGATTGGAATGAAAATTGTTATCCTCCACAGCAGCTTATCTATAAAGCTAAAGAACTCGGAATACCACTTGTTCCAGGGTCGGATAGCCATACCGCAAAACATATTGCACGCGGTTTTAACCGTATTACGATATAGAAAAACAGGGAGTTAACTACTCCCTGTTTCCTTTTAGATAAGTGTATTCATTTGTTCAAGCCTTGCTTGTAATCCATGAATATCTACAGACTGTGATAAAGCAGCTTGATAACCTGCATAAAACTCTTTAACGGAAGCTTTTGCTTTTTCTTTCATGGACACTTCTGCTTGCATCCATTCCTGTTCCAAATGCTTCCAAAACGTGCTTTCCACCTCTTTCAAGAACTGAGAAACATATGGCCGAAGTTGAACTTCTAGCGCTTCCTTCATTTTTTCTTTTTCATTTTTTTCGAAGAATGATTTAGCATTTTTAAACAATTGAAGTGCAGATTGGAAGGTTTGCTTGTTCACGTCTTGAAGCGGATTTTGGAAAGGTGGTGCTTCCCATGTCCGGTATTCGAAACTAGCAAAGCTAACATGTTCATTCACTTTCGCACTGAGCACTTCCAATTGATTATATAGTTCTTTTAGTTTATCATTTCCAAACCGCTCCATCCTTATGGAGACTGCACGAACTTCTTGATCTAATTCATATTTCAGTCTACTTAATAATGCCTCTAAGCTTAGCTCTAATCCTATTCTTGCTTCTGATCCTGAACCTTTAATGACAGAAGGGTTGAATTCCTCTTTGAATTTTTGATTAAATTCAATAAAAATTCGTTGTTGGACGTAATAAAGTTGCTTCTCTAGCTTTTGTTGAATTTCCTTTTGATAGGAACTTGAATTTAAATTTTCCACGTTCTTCAAAATCGTTACCTTTTCGGTATCATATTGCTTCAGCTTCGTTTCCTTCTCTTCATTGCTAAGCGATGCATCCTCTAAGTAAGTAGCAAGTGTAGTCCGGGCTCGCTTTATATCAAATAAAGAGGATTGAATTAGCATCTCCACTAAATCTTCTTCAATAAAGGCATAAAATTCTTCTTCAAAGGAGGAGAATCCTGCTTCTTCCTCGCTTTTCTTCTTTGCTTGGAGCGCGAAGTAACTAGATAATGGATATAGTTTAGGATTCGTAATGCCAAATTGCCGTAATTGCTCATCCATATAGGTTGTAACCATATTCAATTCCGCTTCATTCTGCGCTAAATCGGATGCATTAATAATGAAAAACATTTTGTCTAAGCTAAACGCATCTTTTACTCTACCTAGCTGTGTCAAAAAATCTTTATCCGCTCGTGAAAATGGATGATTGTAATACGTTACAAAAAGGATTGCATCTGCATTTTTAATATACTCAAACGAGACATCTGTGTGACGAGCATTCACGGAGTCCGCACCAGGTGTATCCACTAAGGTTATTCCTTTTCTCGTTAGATCACACTCATAGAACAGCTCCATCCAGCTTACATAGCAGGCTATCGATTCTTCTGATACATAGCTCGAGAAACTCTTTAAATCGATCGTAATTTGTTTCCCTAAATGCGCTTGATTTCGTTCATAGCCGTCACAAATCGCCTGTAAGAAATGGCGCTGTCTCTCCGTCAATTCTCTTTCTGTAATTGACTGTATCCCATTTATACCTTTTCTCACATATTCACTCAATGAAGAAAATAAAGACTGCTCCAGTTGCAGCATTTGTTCGATATCCAATAGAAGTGCTTTTTCATTCTTCAACTGAACGGTAATGGTTCCGTGTGGATGCTTGGAATCAGGCGGGCTAATTTTGTTGATCGCTGCTGTCGTTGGATTTGGAGATACCGGTAAGACGTGTTCTCCTAACACCGCATTTGCAAACGAAGATTTCCCAGCACTAAATGCACCGAATAAAGCAACTGTGAAATGTCGATTTTTGAGTCGTTTCCCTTTATTTGATAAATCGTCCTTTATGGTTTGAAAGCCTGACACTCCCTCTAATAATTCAATGGATTTCCTCAATCGGCTTTGAATCATGTCAACAGAATAAGACGATCGTTCCCTTTCCAAAACCGTCTTTTCTTCATGTACGATTTCCTTTTGCTCCACTTCCTGTTCTTTCATTTCTTGTGGAGAACGGAAACGCGGAACTCGCTCCGCAAGCCTTTTCGATATTATATCAACTGGCTCCAAGTGTAGGACTTCATCAGTCAGAACGTGTAACAAATTTTCCTCCAACTGATGAATGTCTTCCCGAATATGGTGAAGCTGTTCTAGATGGTCATCTCTTTGCTGGGATTGCCGTAGTATCACTTCAAGTTGTTTTGCTTTTTCTTCGTTTCGTGCTCTAAGTTCAGCGACAAGCTCATCCCGAAGGCTATTTGCTACTTGTTTATATTTAGATTTAATAAACTGACTAACATCGTCCGTATAAACTAATAAATACTCGCCATTTAAGTTAGCTCCTGGTTTTATTAAATCAACCAACGTATTCTTTTGGATAGTAGCATGAAAAGATTGAATATGCTCCTCCAAACCAGTTTGTTCTAACTGATAAGCCTTCATCGCTTCTAAAAACTTATCTCGTAACTTCCACTGTACCTTCGACTCGATTTGCTCCAATAAGTTATCATAGAAGTCTTGTAACCTTTGTTGGCGTGCTTCTTCCGTTTTCTTTTTGGAACCAAGAATTCCGACCTTGAAAGACCTTTGTTGAGATTCTAAAAATTGTTCCGCTTTCTCACGCAATTCAAATGGCATCAGGTACGCATTTTTAAGGGTTTTATCTATTTGATCCGTAAGTTCCTTTTCCGCTTCTTTTTCCATCGCTTGCAGTGCGTTCAGTTCATCTTCCAATTTACCTGTCGCTTGAAGATTCGAGCTTTCCTTTGCTTTACTTTCTAATTCCTGTAATGTATCTTCTTTTTGCTCGAACATCCATTGAATATGCTGATCCACTAAATCTCTACTCGATTGCTGTAACGTTTCTTCTATCAATCGATCTTTTTCATGCATAATCGTTTGAATCGTATTTTTTAGTTGTTTAAACCGATTGTGTGGATGCTTCTCGTCGCGTAACGATGTGTAAAATATGGCTTCAACTTCAATTCCCCACTGTTGTAAAGTTTGTTCTATACTTTCTTTAAACGCATTAAACGATAATTCCTTTTCTTTATGTTTGTCAATTTGGTTGACCACAATATATATCTTTTTCTGACGATCCTTCATCTGCTTCAAAAAGTCCAAATTCACTTCTGATTGAACGTGATTATAATCCATGACATAAAACATAACATCGACTACATGAATGGACCCTTCTGTAATTATTCGATCCGCGTCCCGCGAAGAATCGATACCAGGTGTATCATACAGCGAAACTCCAGGAATTAATTGCTCCGTTTGTTTACTAATCTCTATTTCCTTAATTAGATTACCATCTTTGGAATACCCTTTAATGGTATCCATATCGTAAGGTTCTTTAAATTGAATCGGATCTTCTTTATAAAAATAAACATTCGCATAAGGCTTTCCATACTTAATTTTTACTATATTCGCACTCGTTGGAATCGGACTTTGTGGTAAAAGCTCCTCCCCCATCAATCGGTTAATCATGGTAGACTTACCTGCGGAAAAATGTCCAGCAAAACTGATAACACATTCCATGTCTCTCTGTTTTTCTAATAAATCAAGTACCCGCTCCAAACGCGTGGTATCTTGATTATGATTAAAAATTTCATAAAGCTTTGCTAGTTGTTTCTCTGTTATAGCTTGTGTCCCAACCTTGTTCATGTATGTCGTGACCCCTTTATCTTTTTCTGCTATTCCCTATTATACGTTTGTTGTCACTTTCTGACTACCATCGGATTCTGCATTAAAAAACCGTCCTCTGGAGAGAACGGCCCTTATGAATCTATTAACGTGCTATAGCTTCCGCTGTAATATAAGATTGGATTGTTTTCTTGCTCATTAATTTGAAAATCACGAACTTCTGCAATTACTATTTTATGATCGCCTGCTTCCACTGTGTAGTCTGCCTTACAGGCGAACATGACCATAGAGTTTGGCAGTACGGGTACCTCTTCTATACATGCAAAATCAATAGGCTCGCTTAAGTCTTGTTGTCTTGCAAACACTTTAGCTAAACTTTTTTGCTTTTTAGTTAGAACACTGATTCCAAACCAACTATGTGTAGTTAACTTTTGATATATTCTCGTTTTATTTCCTAAGGATATTGCAATTAACTTTGGCTCTAAGGAAACAGACATAAAAGCATTAACCGTCATCCCATGAATTTGTTCTTCATCCCGAATTGTAATAACTGTTATACCTGTTGCAAATTTCCCCATTGCGTCTCGAAACTCTCGATTATTCATCCAGTAAACCCCTTTTGTGATTTCATAAATTAGGTGATTGATCATTTTGTACTAAGGTATGAAACAAACAAGAGATTAAGAAGAAAAATGTGAATTAGAAAAAAACAAGCTGTTCCACACGAACAGCTTGTTTACATAATCTAATTATCGTTTTCTCCGAACGCTTTGTTATATTGAGCTACCGTCCAAACATCGATTACTTCCCCTTGATCATCTGCATCAATGACATAGGAGCCATTACTGTAACGGTCACTCTTAGGTAATTCAATTGGATTAATGATCTGTCTAGTACCATTCGAAGTTTGGAACTGAACGGTGTCATTCTCTGAGACAATCTCAAATCCCGCAACACGATGAGGATTTTTCTTTAACTCACGTAACATGACAGAACCACGTTTCGCTCGTGATGATTTTTCAAACTCTCTCAATTTCATACGTTTACACGCACCACGATGGGTAACTAAAATGAATTCTGGATCTGAAAGGTCATCAAATACATGTCCACTTATAACATGTTCGCCAGCCTTTAACTGAATCGCTTTTACCCCAGCAGCCCGTTGTCCTACTGGATTAACTTCCGATTCATGGAACCATAGACCAAATCCTTTATTTGATGCAATAAATACATCTGAGTGCCCAGTGGTCACATAACAATTAACTACTTCATCGTCTTTCTTTAAGTTAATGGCAACAAGTGCTTTTGAATACCTTTGTGCCTCATATAACTTAAATTCACTACGTTTCACCATTCCATTTTTCGTGAATATCGTTACATACTGATCGTCTTTGAATTCACGGACAGGGATAGCCGTTACAATGTGTTCATCTTTATCAATAGCAACAATATTCGTAACATGCTGACCTAAATCCTTCCAACGAATGTCTGGAATTTCGTGGACAGGTAAATATAAATATCTTCCCTTGTTTGTGAACAATAGGAGCTTGTCCGTCGTATTAATTTCTTGAAGGGCAACGAGATGGTCCTCTTCCTTTATGGCTAAATCTTCCCCATTTGAAGCTGAGTAAGATCGAAGACTTGTACGTTTTATATAACCATCTCTTGTTACAGAAACAAGAACATCCTCACTTGCAACCATAACCTCTAAGTTAATTTTTAGCTCCTCTATTTCTTGTACAATGATCGTTCTTCGGTCTTCTTTATACTTTTGTTTTATTGCTTTTAAATCCGTTTTAATCACGTCAAAAAGCTTGCTTTCATTCGCTAAAATATCTTCAAGCTCTTTAATTTTTTGTTTTAGTTCACTTGCTTCCGCTTCTAAAGCAGTAATATCCGTATTTGTTAAACGGTATAGTTGCAAGTTAACAATCGCTTCCGCTTGCTCCTCTGTGAAGCCATAAGCTGTTTTAATCTGTTCTTTTGCATCCTGTTTATCCTTAGATGCACGAATCGTAGCGATTAATTCATCAAGAATAGAAATAGCCTTTATTAATCCCTCTACGATGTGTGCTCTGTTCTTCGCTTTTTTCAAATCGAATTGCGACTGACGAGTCACAATTTCTTTTTGGTGTCCAATGTACGAATCTAAAATCGTCGGTAAGCTCAACAGTTTCGGTGTTTTGTCCTGAATCGCTACCATGTTAAAGCTATACGTAATTTGTAAGTCTGTATTTTTATATAAGTAGTTTAGAATCCCGGTGCTATCCGCATCCTTCTTTAGCTCAATAACAATACGCAACCCAGTGCGATCCGTCTCATCACGAACTTCTGCAATCCCTTCTACTTTACGATCAATGCGAAGTTCATCCATTCGTTTTACAAGATTGGCTTTATTCACTTCAAACGGAATTTCTTCAATCACAATTTGCTCACGACCGCTTCTTAATTGTTCGATTTCCGCTTTTCCGCGAACGACAATTTTTCCTCTACCTGTTTCGTACGCTTTCTTAATTTCATCTACCCCTTGAATAATTCCTCCTGTAGGAAAATCAGGGCCTTTCATTTTTTTCATTAATTGATCCACTGTAGCGTCTGGTCGGTCGATTTTCATTATTACTGCATCAATCACTTCTGCCAGATTATGTGGTGGAATATCCGTCGCATAACCAGAAGAAATCCCGGTAGACCCATTCACTAAGAGGTTAGGGAATTTTGCTGGTAATACAACCGGCTCGTTAATCGTATCATCGAAGTTTGGAATAAAATCGACGGTGTCTTTGTCAATGGCACCAATTAATTCAGAAGCAATACTAGAAAGTCTCGCTTCTGTATAACGCATCGCGGCAGGTGGATCTCCATCTACGCTCCCGTTATTTCCATGCATCTCTACTAGTACATTTCGAACCTTCCAAGTTTGACTCAGCCGAACCATGGCTTCATACACAGAGGAATCTCCGTGTGGGTGGTAATTCCCGATTACGGTACCAACTGTTTTAGCAGATTTACGGAACGGTTTATCATGGGTATTTCGTTCTTCATGCATTGCATAAATTATACGACGTTGTACTGGTTTTAAACCATCACGAGCATCTGGTAGAGCTCGGTCCTGGATAATGTATTTACTATACCTTCCAAAGCGATCCCCTATGACCTCTTCTAAAGGTAAATCTAAATATTTCTCTATTTGTGACAAGTCTCAGGTCCCCCCTTTAAGACTGAATGTTCTCGTTATCCATTATGTTCGTTTCATCTTCTAATCCAAAGCGAACATGTGATTCAATCCACTTTCTTCGTGGTTCTACTTTATCTCCCATTAAGGTTGTAACACGCCGTTCTGCACGTGCCATATCATCTATCGTAACGCGGATAAGGGTTCTCGTCTCAGGGTTCATGGTGGTCTCCCACAATTGATCTGCATTCATTTCTCCTAATCCCTTGTAGCGTTGTATCACATATCCATTTTTAAATTCCTTCGTTGCTTTTCTCATTTCTTCTTCATTCCACGCATAGTGCACCACTTCTTTCGCACCTTTTCCTTTTGAAATCTTATAAAGAGGTGGTAGTGCAATGTACACTTTTCCAGACTCCACAAGCTGTCTCATATAACGATAGAAAAACGTAAGCAGAAGGACTTGAATATGTGCTCCATCTGTATCCGCATCTGTCATAATAACAATCTTGTCATATTGAACATCCTCTAAGGAAAAATCTGCTCCTACTCCAGCGCCAATCGTGTGAATAATCGTCGAAATTTCTTCGTTTTTCATCACATCTGCCAATTTTGCTTTTTCGGTATTAATAACCTTTCCTCTCAATGGAAGAACCGCTTGGAATTTACGATCCCTACCTTGCTTTGCTGAACCTCCTGCAGAATCTCCCTCCACTAAATACAGTTCATTTTTCTCAGGATTACGAGATTGAGCTGGAGTTAATTTTCCACTTAACAAGGCATCTTTTCGCTTTTTCTTTTTACCAGACCTTGCTTCATCTCTAGCTTTTCGAGCTGCTTCTCTCGCTTCCTTTGCACGTATCGCTTTTTTAATAAGCATCCCTGCGACATCTGGATTTTCTTCTAAGAAATAGGAGAGATTTTCAGAAACAACGGCATCCACTGCGGACCTTGCTTCAGAGGTACCTAACTTCCCTTTGGTCTGTCCTTCAAATTGTAATTTCTCTTCCGGAATACGAACAGAGACCACTGCTGTGAACCCTTCTCGAATATCATTACCGTCCAAATTTTTGTCTTTCTCTTTTAGTAATGAGATTTTTCTAGCATGTTCATTAAATACTCGAGTAATTGCCGTACGAGCACCGGACTCATGTGTTCCTCCGTCTTTTGTTCGAACATTGTTTACAAAGGAAAGCATACTTTCTGCATATCCATCGTTAAACTGAAAGGCGAAATCAACTTCAATTTCTTGCTGTTCCCCTTCAAAGGAAACAACGGGGTGTAATGCATCCTTCTCTTCATTCAAATACGTAACGAAGGATTCTAATCCATCCGGATATTGGTACGTTTCGGATGTATCATGTCGTACATCTATTAACTCTATTTTAAGCCCCTTTAATAAAAAGGCAGCCTCACGCAACCGTTCGGAAAGTGTTTCGAATTGGTAAACCGTCGTAGAGAAAATGGTATCATCCGGTTTAAAATGGATGGTTGTTCCTGACTGTCTCGTCTTTCCGACAAGATCAAGCGATGTAACGGGTACTCCACCATGTTCGAAGCGTTGCTTAAATACTTGTCCATCACGATGAATGGTCACTTCCAACCACTCAGACAATGCGTTAACGACAGATGCACCAACCCCGTGCAATCCACCACTCGTTTTATACCCGCCTTGTCCAAACTTTCCTCCGGCATGCAGAACTGTAAAGATTACTTCTGGTGTTGGCTTTCCGGTTTTATGCATCCCTGTAGGCATACCACGACCTTTGTCTTCAACAGAAATACTGTTATCGTTATGTATCGTTACTATAATTTTATCTCCAAAACCAGCTAGAACCTCGTCTACGGCATTGTCTACGATTTCATAAACTAGGTGGTGAAGACCCCGGGAATCCGTGCTTCCTATATACATACCAGGTCTTTTTCTGACTGCTTCTAGCCCTTCTAACACCTGGATGGAATCATCTGAATACTGTGATGTCTGATTTGCCACGTAAACACCCGCTCCTTTCCCCTATCTTTCTCTAATATTAGAACAAACGTTTGTTTGTGTAAAGAAACTATTTGAAGCGTACTCGTACTATTTTAGCTTGTTTTTCTGTTTTCGCAAACAGCAAAATGAAATCTCTATCGTATATATTACCTAATCACAGTAAAAATCCCTGCTTAAAACAGGGATTTTCTTCTTAGATAATTCTTTTGTAAAACTTATTCCCGTTCTTTACCTCTTTTGTATTGTAAGAGAGTGTGCCACTTTTATACATAAATCCATCACTACAGTGAAATCATGTTCTTTTAAATAATGATAGGCTTCTTCATTCCAGATGCCTTGTTGGGCCCAAAAGACTTTTGCATCTGTTTGGACGGCTTCTTTTGCAAGCTCGGGTAAATATTCAGAACGGCGGAAAACATTGATAATATCAAACGGTTCTTCAATATCTCCTAGACGCGCATATGCTTTTTCTCCCAACGTCTCTGTTATTTCGGGATTTACAGGTATAATACGGTACCCAGCTGCTTGCATCGCTTTTGCAATCTGGTATGATGTACGATTTGGTCGATCAGATAAACCTACTACCGCAATTGTTTTGCTTGTTTCTAAGATTTGTTTCAATGTTTCTTTATTCGGGTGTAATTCCATGACTCGTACCTCCTCTATACTCTATATTATGCCACATTTGGAAGCATGCATGACTACATAAATTGTACCCGTATTGATTTACAAAAAAATAATATCCTATGGTATGATGACATAGATAGCTTTTGATATTATAAGGCTTTTTAAATAAAGGAGAGAAAAGAATGGACTATTTCATATATGGACTTATCGCATACCTTCTAGGTTCAATTCCATCCGCCTTACTCGTAGGAAAAATTGGCTATAATATTGACGTTAGAGAAAAAGGTAGTGGGAACCTTGGTGCCACCAACACCTTCCGTGTATTAGGCATAAAAGCAGGACTTATCGTATCCTTTGCTGACATCCTGAAAGGAACATTAGCTACTAGTTTACCAATCTGGTTTGCTTCTGATATCAATCCACTTATTGTTGGGGTTTTCGCAGTGCTTGGTCATACATATCCGCTTTTTGCAAAGTTCAAGGGTGGCAAGGCAGTAGCTACATCCGGTGGAATTATTTTAGCTGTTAATCCTTTATTATTCGCTATTATGGTTCTTACGTTCTTCATCGTACTTTATGTATCGAAATTTGTGTCCCTATCATCGATGGTTACTGGAGTTGTAGCTATTATTGTTACGATTATTCAACAAGATGTCCCACTCATAATTTTGACTGGTATTCTGACAGCATTTGTCGTTTATCGTCATCGTTCGAATATTAAACGGATTATGAATAAGACGGAACCGAAGATTTCATGGATGTAGTCGGAAAATCATAAAAATTGAATATTGGTGTCAGCTTAAGTATACTACGGATTAGTATTGTGGCTGAAGGGAGAATAGCTATGAATGCACCTAACAATCGAAAAAAAGTGTTACCTAATAAATTTGAAAGACACAAACTATTTGGATCTGTTGATCCTGGTCCTAAAACTAAGCCTATAGAAAAAGATAAAATGGCTGATTTACAAAACTCTAGAAAAGATTTCTTATTTGAGATTGATGCTGTTGGTATTTCTAATGTGAAACACCCGATCCAAATCACTAGTCAATTACAACCACAATCACAAACGACTATTGGTACGTTTACCTTTACATCTAAAATTAATCAAGATAGTAAAGGGACTAATATGAGTCGGTTTACGGAACAGCTTACTGAGTATCATTCTACTAAAAACTTTATTGTTAGTATTGCTTCCATGAAGCAGTTCACTCAAGATCTTGCAGTTCGTTTAAAGCAAGAAGACGCATATATGGAAGTTACATTCCCTTGGTTCTTTGAACGAAAAGGTCCATCTTCCGAATTAGCAGGGTTAAACCACGCAGATGCAACCATCAAGGTTTCTTATGATAAAAAATTTGGATTTGACGTTGAAGTCGGTTTATCTGGTACGATTACAACCCTATGCCCTTGCTCGAAAGAAATAAGTGAATATAGCGCTCATAATCAGAGAGGAATTGTATCCATGACTGTTTCATTAACGGATGACTTTGATGAAACAGCACACGACTGGAAAGAAGTGCTTTTAGAGGCAGCGGAAAGTAATGCGAGTGCAAGAATTCACCCGGTTCTAAAAAGACCAGATGAAAAAATGGTTACCGAGCAAGCTTATGAAAACCCACGATTTGTGGAAGATATGGTACGTCTCGTAGCTGCAGACTTGTATGAACAACCGTTTATAGAAAAATTTTCTGTAGCTTGTCGCAACGAAGAATCCATCCATTTACACGATGCCATTGCATCTATTACGTATGACAAATCAAAGGAAATGAAATGAGGATAAAGGATGAAAAAGATTTTTATCCTATTGGTGAAAAGCTACCAACGCTTTATTAGTCCCTTAACACCTCCTTCATGCCGCTTTCAGCCTACTTGTTCTCATTATGCGATTGAAGCATTACAAACACATGGTGCCGTGAAAGGATCCTTTTTAAGTATCAAACGAATTCTTAAGTGCCACCCATTTCATCCAGGGGGATTTGATCCAGTCCCTCCTAAGTACAAAAAAGAGGCTAAATAGCCTCTTTTTTCATGTACAA
Organism: Radiobacillus deserti; assembly: GCF_007301515.1. GTDB lineage: Bacteria > Bacillota > Bacilli > Bacillales > Amphibacillaceae > Radiobacillus > Radiobacillus deserti. Next base: position 1,702,538 of record NZ_CP041666.1, on the reverse strand, counting down.
TCTCACCCATATGATGCTCCCCTTATACATTCAAATCGTACTTGCTGCTAGGAGCAGGTATCAAGATGAAGTTCCTCCTTTTCTAACTGTATAGGTTTACTTATCAAGCTCATACTACTATGGACTACATCCAAAAAGGAGGAAAGCCATTGTTTTCACATGTAAAAGAGTTACAATACAATGCCAAGCCAGACCGCCCAGATCCTGTCTACGCTAAAAAGCTACAAGAAATATTGGGTGGACAATTTGGCGAAATGTCTGTCATGATGCAGTATTTGTTTCAAGGATGGAACTGCCGTGCAGATCAAAAATATAAGGATATGATTTTAGATATTGGGACGGAAGAGATTGCTCACGTCGAAATGATTGCTACCATGATTGCCCAATTACTGGACGGGGCACCAGCTCGTGAACAGGATGAAATTGTTGGACAAAACCCTGCCGTTGAAGCAGTGTTAGGCGGAATGAATCCACAACACGTGATTGTATCTGGTATTGGAGCAACGCCAACAGATAGTGTTGGCTACCCGTGGAATTCCCGATATATTATCTCTAGCGGTAATTTACTAGCAGATTTCCGCGCCAATCTTAATGCGGAATCACAAGGTCGTTTACAAGTTTGTCGTTTGTACGAATCCACAACGGACCCAGGCGTAAGAGATATGCTTTCCTTCCTTATTGCGAGAGATACGATGCACCAAAACCAATGGATGGCAGCCATTGAAGAACTAGAGAAAAATCAAAAAGCCGTTGTACCTAGCACATTCCCTCAACACCTTGAAAATCAACAAGTAAACTATTCCTTTATGAACTTCTCTCAAGGGGAGGAAAGTGCAGAAGGAAGATGGGCAAGCGGTAAAACATTGGATGGTCAATCCGAGTTTGATTATATCGCTAACCCTACAGCAATGGGACAAGTTCCCAAATTACAACCTGCCCCCGCCTACATTCATGGTACCGTTGAACCCGGACAAATCATTCCGGGAACAGAGCAAGCTAATTTTGAACAAAACCAACAAGGAAATGACTTACACTAATGGGAACAGGGGGATCCAATTGAAGGGTCCCCTGTTCTTACAAAGTAGGAGATGAAACATATGTCCCTTAAAAAGGACAAGGGTTCCTCAGCCCTATTAGTTATCACGACCATTGTGTCTTCGCTATTGTTACCATTTGCTATTTATAAACGGTCGTTCAAGGATTGGATTATTGTCTATTTAGTGAGCATTATTGGGAACACCTTAGCAGATAAGTTCTTAGTGACAAAGGGGTATTTGCGTTATTCGATTCGACCTTTTCCTAAAAGGTTTCGTATTCATTTACCATTCGACCTTATCCTTTATCCCCTCATGCTTCTATACTATAATCAATGGACCTTGAATAGTAAGCCTATCGGAATATTGCTTAAATTATTCCCGTTTGTGATTCCACAGGTACTTCTGGAAACATTTGCTGAAAGAAAGACCAATCTCATTGAGTGGAAAAAAGGGTGGAAATGGTATCATTCATTTATTAGCTTAATTATCAAACTATTGTTATGTAGAAGCATTATTGCAGGAATTAGAGTCCTTAATAAAGGAAAAGTATCTGTGAAAATTAAATAAGAGGTTGAGACAAAAGTATAGGAAGCAATGAAAAAACGAACAATTATCATTAGTGCCTATACCCCGCTCCGGAAATATATTACGCTTTCCGCGGGCGGCTGGTGAGCCTCCTCGTGCTGACGCACGGTGGGGACTCACCGATGCCTTTCCTCCCGCTTGAGTCTACGTATATTTCCGGAGCTAGTATAGGCTGTTGTTCGGCTTTTCGTTATGTCCCAGCCCCTTTCACTGTTATCTCCGATGCACTCTAGTTCGATCCCCGGCGATTTTTTTCCATCTTTCCTTTTCTTGTAGCTGTGCTTTTTTATCCGCTTTTCGTTCCAAATACTCCAGCTCTCTTTGAAGCTTGAAAAAACTATCTAAGCGCTCTTGTTTTAATGCTCCGTTTTCCACCGCTTCTTTTACAGCACAGTCCGGCTCCTGATGATGTGTACAATCTCTAAACTTACATTGGTCGGCTAAACTGATTACGTCTTCAAAGCTATGCTGAATGCTCTCCTCTGACTCCCATAGCTGAAGTTCTCTCATCCCAGGTGTATCAATTAAAATACCTCGATCTGGAATTGGAATCAATTCCCTGTGAGTGGTTGTGTGACGACCACGATCATCTCCTTCTCGTACATCCTTTACTTCCATTACATTTTTACCGACTAATTTATTGATTAAGGAAGACTTGCCCACACCAGACGAACCTAATAATGCAACCGTTTGACCTGGTTTTACATAGTCATATAATGCATCAATGCCAGTGCCCTCCATTGCACTAACGGCATGAATAGGAATTCCGAATGCTACGTTTTCCACTTCACGTAATTGTTCTTCTAAATCCTCACATAAGTCCTGCTTGCTTAGTACAATAACTGGATTTGCCCCACTCTCCCAGGCCATTAACAAATATCTCTCCAACCTCCGTGGATTAAAATCATTGTTTAGCGACTGAACGAGAAATACCGTATCAATATTTGTAGCCACAATTTGTTCTTCCGTCGTCACCCCGGCTACTTTTCTTGAAAATTTGCTTTTTCTTGGCAGTATGCCATGAATCGTTGCTTTTCCTTCTTCTAGTCGAACGGAAAGCACTACCCAATCTCCGACAGCTGGAAAATCCTGTCGCTCATTCGCCATAAACTTCATCTTTCCAGATACTTCCCCTATTAACTCAGCGGCTTCCGTTATGACTTTGTACATTCCTTTATATTCTGAAGAGATGCGCCCGATCGTATAACCTTCGTTTACGTATGATTGTGCTTGTTCTTCTACTTCTTGATTCCAACCTAATGCTCGTATATTCAATGTCATTTCCTCCAATATTCATGAAAATAAAAAAGACCGCTCAGATGCGATCTTTAAAGGCAATAAAAAATCCATCATGCATGAGGGCACACCCCGTACAGATAGAAATTCATGATATCGAAGTAGAAAATGAATTAAACCGTAGGAATGTGCCATGAGTATATATGATTTAGGTTACGTTTGCTTTCGTTATATAATCTCATAACACATACCTCCTTTAGTCTTTGTTACCAATAGTATAAACATATTCCAGTCATATAGCAAGCCAAAGTTTTACATTAATTGAAAGCGCTGCAACTGCTCCCATTGCTTTTCTTCTATAAGGACTTTCTTTTGTAAATCTCCAAATAAATCAAAATGAGGATAGTTAGGGTCTTGATGAATCCATTTTGGATCTAACTGATACCTTTTTCCCCATTCCTTTAGTTTTTCTTGATCTCCACATCCTACCTTTGTAACCGTATCACAGGTAGGGAATCTTGGGTCCAACCAATAATGAGTTAAAAATGCAATTTCCCCAGCTGCCACTTGCTTTTTCCACTGGATTAATTCTGGCCGTTTCACTCCAAACGCCATTTAAGCTTCTCCTAACGCTTGTTTATAGGCCTGGTCCCACTCAGGGAAGCTGCGACGTAAAGACACTGGTCGGAACGAATCTTTCTTCACTACGACGTGTTTGGTTGACCCGGAAACCGCGACATTTCCATCGCCATCTTTAATTGCATAATAGTACGTCACTCTAAGTCCATCGTATTCTCCAACCCATGTTTCAACGAATGCCTCTTGTCCATAACGAATTGGCTGTTTGAATGATAATTGAGCATCTATAACAGGTGATACGACGCCTTGCTGTTCCATTTCATGATATCGAAATCCCAAGGATTCAATAAAGTCTGTTCGCCCTATTTCAAACCAGACAAGATAGTTTGCATGATAGACAACACCCATTTGATCGGTTTCTTGGTATCTTACTTTAATTGGTGTACTCGTTTTTTTCAACGTCTATTCCCTCCTTAATGTGCTCCATGCATGTTCAAAGTCTTCCTTCACAAGTTTATTTACGTCTTTTCCTTTTCCTATACCTTGCTCTTCTATTCGAAGTGCTTGATATTGAATGGCTTCGTCTACAAGGTTTACAACGAATCGGGCATTTCCCCTTGGTCGATTCTCTTGATACTTAGAATGGATATAGGATAACGCATCTTGCTCGATTTCGTACGCATACTTTTGCACATGATACTTCGTTATCTCTAGTAATTCATCCGCCGTATAATCCTCAAATTGTAGGTACTTTTTAAAACGAGATTCTAGTCCTGGATTACTAGAAATAAACTGCTTCATTTCCTGTTCATAACCTGCCAAAATTACAATCAAATTCTCATTATGCTTCGTCATTTCATCCACGAGTGTATCAATGGCTTCTTTCCCAAAATCCTTTTCGCCTCGAAATAAGGAATATGCCTCATCAATGAAGAGGACACCTCCAAGTGCTTCTTTTACCTTTTGCTTTGTTTTCATCGCGGTCTGTCCGACATAACCAGCTACTAAATCACTACGAGATGCAATAACTACATGACCACGCTTTAAAAAGCCACAATCATTTAAAATTTTCGAATAAATATTTGCTACCGTTGTTTTTCCAGTACCTGGATTCCCAGAGAATACGGCATGAAGCTGTATGGGAACGTTCGGTAATCCTGTTTCTTTTCGTTGTTGCTGCACTCGGACAAAAGAGGATAGTTTCTTGACTTCTTCTTTTATATTTGTCAATCCGATTAAGTCATCAAGTTGTTGAATAGGCTCCTCGTCTTGATTGGTTTGGTTCAACAAATGTAAGTCCTCTTGACTGAGACGCATATGGTCAATCCAATGACCTCCTGATTGGCTTTCCTTCATCGCCCCTTTTTTGAAGATCGCTTTGATCACAAGGTTCCTTACAGTTCTCGCATTTCCGAATGTTTCATCAACACGAGATTTTTCTATGAGCTCATACAAGGTATATAACGCTTGCTCTGTGAAGAAGTAATCGTTTTGCAATGCAGTTTCTTCTGCAATTTTAATCAGCTCGTTCATTTCGAAATCAGGTAATTCCATGTGATTCTGTTCAGGAAAACGACTGCGCAATCCTGGATTTGACCACAAGAATTGCCGCATTTCCTCTGGATAGCCTGCTAAGATAACTGCAAATTTCCCCTCATATTCCTTACTTGTCATAGTAGAAACTAGTGTATCAATCACCGCTTGCCCATAATCGTTACCGGTTTGTCCCTCTCGCTTTAAGCTATATGCTTCATCGATGAACAACACGCCACCGATTGCTTGTTTGACATATTGCAAGGTATTTTCTTCACTCTGACCGACATAAGAACCAACTAAGTGAGAACGGTTTACTTCGATCACTTTATTCGTCTCTAACAAACCAAGTTCAAAATAAATGGAGGCTAATAAACGAGCCATTGTTGTCTTACCAGTACCTGGATTTCCAGTCATTATCATATGTAAACCAGGTTCATCGACCATCGTAAAGCCGAGTTCTTTTCGCTCTTTTTGATATTTCAAATATCGATAATATTGCTTCACATATTGTTTGACATCTTGTAATCCTACCATGTCATCCATTTTTTCAAGTGCGTTCTTTTGATTAGGAGCTTGAAAAGATTTCGGAAAGTGATAAGGAATTTTCTCTTTTAAAAGGGTTAAATCCTTTACATATTGATTTAAGTAAGAGACAGAAATATTGCTTCTTCTGTTTTCTAGCTCCTCAATGGTTTCTGATAACAGTTCCTGTAAATCGGTTAATTTCTTGCACATATTCTTGTATAAATCAAAAAGCTGGCTTTTACTAGTACCCGTATCTTCTTCAATAGGCTCGACTTTGTTCAGAATTGTAGTAATGACATCTTTTAGCTCCGTACATTTTTTTAGCTTCGCTGGTTCAAAGTCTGTTTCTCTAATAGACCAATTCTCCAATTCGTCAAAGGATAGGTTAGCATAGAAAGCAAAGTACTTTTTTAAGTTACTTAATTCCTGTAGCACAGGTGCATCTGGATACAGTTGTTTCCCTTCTTCTAATAGGGTTTCTGTAATCCGATCCTCATCATAATGTCGATTTAATCGATAAAATGCGAGCATACCGTACACATTGGCTTTCTGTTCAGCCGAAATTTCACTATTATTTTTATATGTATCAATTAAACGAAGTGCTTCTACTTCAGATAATGGTGGAGTTTCCTTATATATGGACCATTGTTGATTGATTTGATGATTATCCAAAAATACCGCTCCTTCCGATACCGATATTTTATCATACGTCTTGCAGCTATATGAACAATATCGCTTTTAAGTAAAACGAACAAGGCCCTTAAAAGGGCCTTGTTCGTTTAGTGATCTTGATGTTGATCACGATATTCGTCTTTAATTTCATTCCTCATGGCTTCAATGGACTCCTCACGGCGCGCATTTTTAGCTCTAATATTTTCCTTTTCTTGCTCATTTGAAAAGCGCATAGACTCGTGTGCCTCTTCCAAATTTTCTATCGTGTTCTGAATATTGCTTTTTAGCTTTTCAATATTATCGGAACGATCATCTGGATTTGGTTTATTGTGGAATGCCAAGGTAAGCCCTCCTAAGGAATAATTTATGCTCCCATCAAGGAGCCTTTCCTATTATTTGCTTCCTCCATCGACCTATTCCAAAATCGTGTACCAATTTTCTGTAAGTTTTAACCGAAAAAACAAGTTCTGATCTCCTTTTTTGCTTCCATCGTTATGATTTATTGCTTTCCCACTTCTGTTCCAGCTTTTCATCTATTTCTTCTAACAATTCAACATCACTTAAGATTTGTTTCCGATTTTCTTCCACAAGCTCCTCAAAAATGGGTTTCTTTTTAAATGACAAGGTAACCCTCTCCTTTCGTATTAGTAAAAGGATTACCCGTTTTCAGAAAAATATAACTAGTTCTACAAATTTTCTTTAATGATGTTTGTCATGTATTCTTCCGTCATTGGTCCCATTTTTGTTTCAATTAATTTGCCTTCTTTATCAAGGACAAAGGTTGTAGGTAATCCGACTACTTGATACTGATTAACAACAGAACCTTCTTTATCTAACAATACTTCGAATGTGTAACCGCCTTGTTCAATATAATTCTTGACTTTATCTACACCATTTAACTCCGAATTTAAAGCATTTAATGCAATGATATGAACATCTTCCTCATATTTTTTTTGAACGACTTCCATGATTGGCATTTCTTCTTTACAATAATCACACCACGTAGCCCAAAAATTCAAAAACACAAGCTTCCCCTGATATTGTGAAAGAGTGGTTGTATCCCCTTGCAGATTTTCTAAAGAGAAATCTGGAGTTAGTTCACCAATCGCAAGTGCTTCTGGTGCATTGGAGGACACAATTCCAGCCCCTTCTCCTCGACTATTCAAATCTTGCATCGTATTGGTGGATGATTTTACATCAGACTCATTGGCATTCCATATAGTAAATCCAAGTGCTATGACTAAGCCGAGCATACATGTTCCAGCGATGATCTTTTTAAACATGAAAAGGACTACCTCCTTGTGGTTTTCGCTCGTACAAGCATATGTAACTCGAGAATCCATTATACCATGCGAAAAGAGAATTATGAAAAATCAGGATGCGACCTTTTGTAAAAGATTCCGTGTTGAGTACAAAACCAAAGAAAAAGCAGCCATGAGCGGCTGCTTTCTTCCTTTAGTGTGCTAATTTATTACGTAATACCATTTGTAAAATACCACCATGGCGGTAGTAATCAATCTCTACGTCACTATCGAAACGAGCAATAGCTTTAAATTCTTTTACATTACCTTCTTCGTCTGTAACTTTAACTTTTACTAAGTCATGCGGTTTTACACTTTCATCGATTTCGATATCAAATGTTTCTCTTCCAGTTAACCCTAGAGATTCTGCTCCTTCTCCTTTTTGGAACTGAAGTGGGAGCACTCCCATCATAACTAAATTAGATCGGTGAATACGTTCAAAGCTTTCTGCAATAACCGTTTTAATACCTAGTAAGTTCGTACCTTTTGCTGCCCAGTCACGAGAACTACCCATTCCATAGTCTTTACCAGCGATAACCATTAGACCAGTATTGGTTTCTTGGTATTTCATTGCTGCATCATAGATAGGCATTACTTCTTCTGTTGGCCAGTAAGTGGTGAATCCACCTTCTGTACCTGGAGCAATTTGGTTACGAATACGGATATTCGCAAACGTACCACGCATCATTACTTCGTGGTTACCACGACGAGAACCATAAGAGTTAAAGTTTCTAGGAGAAACATTTTTCTCTTGCAAGTATTTACCTGCAGGCATATCTTTTGCGATTGCTCCAGCAGGAGAAATGTGGTCCGTAGTTACAGAATCGCCAAACTTCCCAATGATACGAAGACCATTTAGTGGTTTTACTTCACCAGCTTCTTTAGAAAGGCCTTCGAAGAATGGTGGGTTTTGAATATACGTAGATTCGTTATCCCACGCATATAATGGCTCATCTGTTGTTTCAATCGCATTCCACTTCTCGTTAGAGTTAAATACATTTTCATATTCTTTACGGAAGATTTCCGGTGTAACGACTTTTTGTACTTCTTGTCTGATTTCATCCATAGATGGCCAGATATCGTTGAAGTAAACGTCTTTACCATCTTTATCTTTTCCAATAGGTTCTGCTTTCAAGTCTACATCGACAGTTCCCGCAAGTGCGTAAGCTACAACTAGTGGAGGTGAAGCAAGATAGTTTGCTTTCACTAATGGATGAATACGACCTTCAAAGTTACGGTTACCAGATAGAACAGAAGAAACCGTTAAATCGTTCTTCGCGATTGCTTCTTCAATTTCTTCCGATAAAGGACCAGAGTTACCGATACATGTTGTACAACCATACCCTACTAGGTTAAATCCTAATTGATCTAAATAAGTCATAAGACCTGAATCTTCCAAGTAACGTGTAACTACTTTTGAACCAGGCGCTAAAGATGTTTTCACGTATGCTGGAACTTCTAAGCCTTTTTCTACCGCTTTTTTCGCAAGTAGACCGGCACCAAGCATAACGTAAGGGTTTGATGTGTTTGTACAAGAAGTGATCGCAGCGATAGCAACCGCTCCTGTTTTCATCACAGATGATTTACCACTTGGGTGATCTACTTTTACTTCTTTATCAAATTCTTTCTCATCCAATCCAAAGCCTTGGTTTCCAGCTGGAGCTGTGATTGCTTTGTTAAACGATTCTTTCATTTTAGAAAGTGGAATTAAATCCTGTGGACGCTTCGGACCAGATAAGTTTGGCTCAAGCTCAGAAAGATTAATTTCAACAAGCTCTGTAAACTCAGGATCTGGTTGATCAGAAGAGTACCATAGATTATTTTCTTTACAATATTTTTCAACGAGCGCAATTTGCTCTTCACTTCGACCAGTAAGTCTCATGTAGTTTAAGGATTCTTCGTCCACTGGGAAGAAACCACAAGTTGCTCCGTACTCTGGTGCCATGTTTGAAATCGTTGCACGATCCGCAAGCGGCATATCTTTTAGACCTGGTCCGAAGTACTCAACGAATTTTCCTACTACATTTTTCTCACGCAAAACTTGTGTTACTTTCAACGCTAAGTCTGTAGCAGTTGTTCCATTAGGGAAGCTACCCGTAAACTTAACCCCAATTACTTCAGGTGCTGGGAAATAAGAAGGTTGTCCAAGCATTCCGGCTTCCGCCTCGATACCACCAACACCCCAACCTAAAACGCCAAGACCGTTAATCATCGTTGTGTGAGAATCTGTACCTACAAGTGTGTCGGGGAATGCATCATATTCACCGTTTTCATTTTCAAGTGCGTGCACGACATTCGCAATATACTCCAAATTCACTTGGTGTACGATACCAGTTGCTGGTGGAACAGCACGATAGTTATCAAATGCTTTTTGTGCCCAGTTTAAGAACTCATAACGCTCTGCGTTACGCTCAAATTCTAATTCCATATTACGTTGTAATGCATCAGCAGTACCATAACGGTCTACTTGTACAGAGTGGTCAATAACTAAATCAACCGGCACTTCCGGATTAATTTTATCAGGAGATCCACCCATATCTACCATTGCTTTACGTAAGGAAGCAAGGTCTACGACAGCTGGTACCCCAGTGAAATCTTGTAAAATTACACGAGAAGGCTTAAATGGTACGTCCTTCCCCTTCTGTTTTGCCCCAATTTGTAAGGCTTTCCACGTGTTCGTCTTTAATGACATGTCCATCATGTTGTCTAACTAAAGATTCAAGTAAGATTCGGATAGAAAAAGGTAGACGTGAAACTTTACCTAATCCTGCATCTTCTAATGCTTTCAGTTGATAGTAATTGTACGTTTTACCGTTTAAATCAAACTGCTTTTTCGCATTATAAGCATTCGTTTTTGCCATAATTACGTTACCCCCTTTTGTTAATCAATCCAGTCTCTCCATTCCCCATGTCACAACGATTCGACTAGATACTTTTTCATTCTCTGCATTTATTTATTTTAAATGAAATCGATTTATAAGTAAAATGTTACGTCAAATATTTCTTTGGAAAAATGAACAAAAAATGAATAGCTTTGTTAAATGTAGAAATTAAAAAATCCATTCATCTAGAATGGAAGAACAAATTTTGCCTAACCTATTATCAAAGGAGGAGGATTGTAATGTCTAAAAAGAAACAAGATAAAGGCGGACAACCAGAGCCTCTAAGTGGATCCAAAAAAGTGAAAAACAGACAGCACAGCAGACAAAATAAAGCTGGTACTCAGAGTCTTTAATAAAAAAGCAGAGTAACCTCCTTTTCGAGGTTGCTCTGCTATCCTATTGAAGAGGAAGTGGAAGTGAAACTCGGAATGTGGTTCCACTTTTTTCGGTATTTTGGAATATAGAAAGACTTCCATGATGATGCTCTAATATTTGGTTACATATCATTAGTCCTAAACCAGTACCCTCTTTTTTTGTAGTAAAAAAGGGTTCCTTTACTTTGTGCATAATACTTAAAGGAATACCCGGACCTTCATCAACAAAATCAATATGGCATTTATCCGCATTAGTATGAGCTTTAATACGGATAACACCAGCTTGGTCCATTGCTTCAATCGCATTTTTGATTAAGTTTATAAATACTTGTTTCAATTGTGACTTGTCACAGTATAAAAGAGGATCTTCTATCATCTCCACTTGAAGGTCGATTCTCTTCAAGTTAGCTTGAGGTTGTAACAGCGTACTGACATCCGCAATCATATCAGACAAACGCACTTCATTTCGGTCATCCGTCATTGGTTTGGCAACAAACAACAGCTCGGATGTAATGTTCTCTATTTTTTCAATCTCTTCTATCATAATTTTAAAATAATCTTCTTTTCTTTCATGGCCAGTCTGGAGTAGCTTTACAAATCCTTTTAATGATGTTAACGGATTTCTAATTTCATGTGCAATTCCTGCAGCCAATTGTCCAGAAACAGACATCTTTTCCGAACGAATCATCATTTCCTCCGCTTCTTTCTTGTCCGTAATATCTCGGAGGACGCTTACATATAAATCGACATGCTTTTCCTTATCCAGTAAACGCGCTATTATTACTTCCATCCAAACATATTTCCCTGCATGATTTCGAATACTTGCATAAAAACGGTTAGAAGCTTCCTGTTTCAAAGGAAGTTTCGATCGAATTTCTTCATGCTCAGATGGCGATACATAGTTAAAAACTAAATCACCTATTAGCTCTTCAGGAGAATATCCGAGAACTTGGGAGATTGATTTGGATATATAAACAAAATGTCCTTCTAAATCAACCACCGAAATAACATCAAAGCCATGTTGATCTACCCAAGCTGAGAAATGTTCTGGGAGAGTTGATAGATATGTAAATTTAGCTACATTATTCGACTGTTGCTCACTATGTTCTGAATTCAGATGATTAAGATTCTCACTGGAGAACATCATTCTCCCCCCTCATTCTACAACTTTATACTCCTATTGTATTCCTATCTGCAAAGTTATTCAACAAAAAATGACAGTGTTCGATATTCCTCTCCTTGTTTTTGCCTTGTAAATTCTAAATTATCGTCCTATAATACTAGTGATATAAGTTATTTTTACTACGAGAAGCCATAGTTGAATGCAGAATGTTAAATAAAGAAGGTGAAGAAATGTCAACTGGTTTCGGGTTTTTTATATTAGGATGGGTTTTCATTCTTATTACATTTATGTCTATCGGTGGATTCTTTATGTTTCGCAAGTTCTTAAAACGACTCCCTAAAGAAGACGGCAAGTCCATCATTGACTGGGAAGAATATTACATAGAAAAGACGAGACACATGTGGGGGAAAAATGAGTTGACATTACTAGAGGATTTAGTCTCCCCAGTTCCAGAATTGTTTCGTGATGTAGCAAAACAAAAGATTGCTGGCAAAATTGGAGAAATTGCCTTACAAAAGAAAACAAAAACGATTACACAGGATATATTGATTGAAGGCTATATACGAGCAACGCCAAAGCGTGATCATAAGTTTTTAATTAAAAAATTGAAAGAAAGAAATATCGACATTGCGCCTTACCAAGCATTATTTGAATAACGTCCCAAAAAATACCACTATCTGATATTATTAATCAGATAGTGGTATTTTTTGCTTTGATTTATCTAATGTTTTTTTAATCCTAGAATACTTCACGAGCATCGCTATTCTCCAAGATACAATCATTCCGAAAGCTAGTAAAAAAAACATGCCACTTGTCTCTCCAACGGATATTGTATGTCCAACGATTAACTTTAAAATAATACGAACAATTAATAATCCAATTAAGATAAAGGCAAATTGTTTAGACGGAACTAGATAAATATCATTATCTTTAATTTGGAATTGGGAGGATCGAATCAATAAAATAGAAAATAAGACCCCAACACAAATAGCTTCTAATACTTGTGACCACTCTACTCGGAACATTGGAACAACAAACATAAATGCGCCAGTACTCATAAAGAGTGGAGGTAATATAATTCGCACTGCATTTGTCGGCTTTTTAGAGGCTTTCAAACGAACAAATATCATGGATGTTGCCATGGCAGCGCCTACGACTGTTGATGCAATTGCCCAAAACATGAAATCATCTCTTTCCGCGTAGCCATTTATCCTAGAACTCGTTCAATTGCTTCCTTCACACGATTATCGTCAAATGGTTTAACAATAAAATCTTTCGCTCCTAATTCAATGGCTTCTACGACTAATTGTTGTTGACCCATAGCAGAACACATAACGACTTTCGCACTAGAGTCCATTTGCTTTATCTCTCGAAGTGCTTCAATACCGGTTTTTTCTGGCATAGTAATGTCCATTAACACTAAATCAGGTTTAGAAGATTTGTACAATTCTACAGCCTGATTTCCATTCTCTGCTTCTCCAACTACTGTATGGTTTAACTCTTTTAGAACATTAGATAGAGTTAACCGCATGAATTTTGCATCATCTACGATCAGTACGTTTGCCACAAATGCTCCCCCTGTTCTATTCTCTGTCTTCCGCAATAGATAGTATAATTGTCATCGTTACGCCAATAACGGTCAGGTACACCCCTAAATCAAAAAGGAGTGCTGTTGCAAGTTCTTTTTCACCGAATATTGGAAGGTGAAAATACGCAAATGTATGACTTAAAAATGGTTGATTAAAAACAAAAGATCCAAGTCCTGTTAATAAAGCAACCGTTAGTCCGATAGGGATAAAAAGTCGAAAATTAATCGGAATGATTTTTCTCACTGTTTCAAAACCATACGCCATATACATGAGCACAAATGCTGCAGATGTCATAAGACCACCAACAAACCCACCTCCAGGTGAACTGTGTCCAGCAAGAAAAAGATAAATGGAAAATGCCAACAAAATGAAGGCAATTAAATTCGTTGTTGTTCGTAGAATTAAATCATTTGGAATTCTCATACCACTGACCCTCACTTCCACTCGTTACACCTATAGTACAATAGTTTTTATTGTTTTTCCATCGTTTACTAAAAACCTGTAAAACCAAACCAGCTTGCTAAGAAGGAAGTGAGTTTTGTCATCCAATCAAAAAACAAAGCTACTCCCATAAAAATCATCACGTATCCTCCAATTTTCACTAATAGAGTACTGTTTCGCTTGATCCAATTCCATCGCCCAATAAAGAAGGATAGGAGCAGAAACGGAATGGAGAACCCTAACGAATACGAAATCATCATAATAAGACCTAATTGTGGTTTCGTTGCTGCAAGGGATAAAACAACTGCTAATATGGGTCCCATACAAGGAGACCATCCCATCGAGAAAGCTAAACCTACTAAATAAGATCCAATATACCCTGAAGGTTTATGTTTAAATCGAATCTTTCGTTCTTTCATTAGAAATTCAAAATTAAATAGTCCGACGATGACTAACCCGAAAAAGATAATAATAATTGCTCCGACCTGACGAATTGCATCTTGCCAAGTCATAAGAAATTCTGAAATAAAAGAAGTTGTGAAGCCAAGCATAACAAACACACTTGAAAATCCAAATAAAAAGAAAATGGTATGGATAATACTTCTTCTGTTAAGCATGCCATTTTCTTCTTTTATTTCACTAATGCTCATTCCGGTTATGTAAGAGAGAAATGCAGGATATAACGGAAGTACACACGGAGAAATAAACGATAAAAATCCTGCTCCAAACGCAATAAAAAGGTTTATATCAGAAGACATCCCTATCCCCTTTCTGTTAATACCAAATAGGAATCCCTTGCTGGCCCATCCTGGGTAAACAAGGGATTCCTAGATAATCACAGGTTGTCCAACTATTATTTTTGGTTGTTCATTGCCCGCATCATTTGATTGATTTTCTTCTGGGAAGGTTTTTGCCCCATCTGCATCATAAGTGTGCGTAACATTTGTTCATTAATCGGTGGATTCTTTTTCATATAGTTCATCATATATCTTCTGGCGATGAAAAATCCTAACGCTACACCAGCAATTAAAGCTAAAATAGCTATAAGTACGACCCAAAGCGTGCCCATATCAAGCTTTCCTCCTTCATGTTGTTTCTCATACAGTATAGTAAATCAAAGTAGAGAATACAATAGTTGAGTGCTTAAAGCGAGCTTTCTCTGCTTTATCGGAGCAACCCAACCGTAATTACTCGTATGTTTTTCAATGACAAAAAAAGAAGAATCATATTTCTTTAACGTTTGGAACAAAACTTGATCTGCAAGTTGATAATCTTCTGTTGAAACATATAGCCGTCGGGATGATGCATACATGGATAGTTGTTTCCCTCGAAATGTACCGCGCATCAAGCTCCCATCCCTTTGCCATTGAAATTGTGGAAACTCTTTCTGTAGCAACCAGATGACGTCCTGAATAGGAAAACGACGTGTTACAAAATCAAATTGCAGCTGTAAATAATCATTATAGGAACTTTCGTATTCCTGGAAAAAACGATACATGATTCCGGAACGATAAAAATAATGAGAAGAAAACTCTGGTTTTATCCAATATATCAAATACTCTAGCATAATATGTTCCCCCTACGAGAAACATTATACACAACCTCTATCCAATAGCTTGTCAAACGCCGAAGAAAAAACCATCAAGTTTTGTCGATTCTATACAGGGATGAAACCCTTGACCTTCTGCCAAGGGTTTCTCACAATCCTATTATAAAGCTTCTACATGCTTGACCACATTATCGACCGTAAAGCCGTATTCCTCAATAACTTTTTCTCCTTTTGCAGAAGCACCAAAAGTAGAAATACCAAGAACCTTTCCTGCCAATCCTGTGTATCTTTCCCAACCAAATGGAGAAGCCATTTCAATCGCTAGACGTTTAGTAACAGCAGAAGGAAGAACACTCTCTTTATATTCTGCAGATTGCTTCTCGAAACGATCCCAAGAAGGCATGCTTACGACCGAAACATCGATTCCTTTCTCCAATAACGCTTTTTGTGCTTCAATCGCTAGCTGTACCTCAGAACCAGTTGCTAGTAGAATAGCATCCGGCGTTTCTTTAGAAGACTTGCTAATCACGTATGCACCTTTTTTAACACCCTCATATGCATTTTCTTTCGTACCTTCTAATGTAGGAAGGTCTTGTCTTGTTAACACTAACGCAGTCGGTGTTTCTTTCGATTCAAGAGCCAAGCGCCATGCTGCTTGTGTTTCATTACCATCCGCAGGGCGTATTACGGAAAGGTTTGGCATTGCACGTAAAGAAGCTAGTTGTTCCACCGGTTCATGCGTTGGGCCGTCTTCTCCAACCGCAATGGAATCATGCGTCAACACGTAAGTGACTGGCATATTCATAATGGAAGATAAACGCACCGCTGGGCGTAGGTAATCGCTGAATACGAAGAATGTTCCACCGAATACCTTCAAGCCACCGTGAAGAGCCATTCCATTTAAAGCTGCTGCCATCGCAAATTCACGTACTCCAAACCAAATGTTTCGACCAGCTGGATCTATTCTTGAAAAATCACTAGCATCCTTAATTGTTGTTTTGTTAGAGCCAGCTAAGTCTGCACTACCACCGAAAAAGTATGGGATAGATTTCGCTATACCGTTTAATACTTCTCCAGAAGAAGCACGCGTTGCTAATGCTGAGCCTACCTCATAAGTTGGTAGGTCTTTGTCCCAACCTTTCGGAAGATCTCCAGCCATGGCGGTTTCTAATTCCTTCGCCAATTCAGGATATTCTTTTTTATAGCCTTCTAATAAGCTATTCCATTTCTCTTCTTCTTTACTTCCACGATCTACGATTTTCTCTTTGAAATCAGCGTACACTTCATTTGGTACATGGAAGTCCTCATGTGGCCACTGATAAAATTCTTTTGTTAACTTCGCCTCATCTCCACCTAATGGTGCACCATGAGATGCGGAAGAAGCTGATTTATTTGGAGACCCATATCCAATAATTGTTTTAACTTCAATTAAAGTTGGTTGTTCTAGATTTGCTTGTCCTTCTTTAATTGCTGCTGCAATCGCATCTACATCATTTCCATCCTCAACACGGATAACTTGCCAACCATATGCCTTAAATCGTTCCTCTACATTTTCAGAGAAGGATTTATTCAGCTCTCCATCTAATGAAATATCGTTGGAATCGTAAAGTGCAATTAGCTTTCCTAATTGCAAATGACCTGCTAGAGATGCAGCCTCGTGGGAAATACCTTCCATTAAATCCCCATCACTAACAATTGCGTAGGTAAAATGATCCACTATTGAAAAATCACCTTTATTGTATTTAGCAGCAAGGTGTTTTTCCGCCATTGCCATTCCAACAGACATCGCAATACCTTGTCCAAGTGGACCTGTCGTAGCCTCTACTCCATCTGTGTGATGAACTTCTGGATGACCAGGTGTTTTAGAACCCCATTGACGAAATTCTTTTAAATCATTAATTGATACATCATAACCAGAAAGATGAAGTAGGCTATAAAGAAGCATAGAGCCATGACCAGCTGATAAAACAAATCGGTCACGGTTAAACCATTTCGAATGCTTAGGATTATGGTTCATAAACTCTGTCCATAACGTATAAGCCATTGGAGCAGCCCCCATCGGCAGACCCGGGTGGCCAGAGTTCGCGTGTTCAATCGCATCAATAGACAATGTTCGGATCGTGTTGATGGATAGTTGTTTTGTATTGTTTACCATGTATGTATCCCCTTTCTTTTTGGACCTCATATGTACACTTCTAATCCTATAATGAAACGTACGAATAAACAAGCATAATAGCAAGAAAAAAGTCATTTCTTACTATTATGCACTGTGTACTAATGAAGCTTTTTGGAGTTATTTTTTAAAGCTTTAACTTTTTCAGGTGTTACATCGTCGCCATTCGGATCTACAATCGTCATATTTTTAAATTGATTGGTGAATGACTTTCTAACATTCTTTAAATATTCCTCACGAAGCGTTTGTTGTTCTTTCTTTTCTTCAGCGGTCAACCCATCTTGTTTCGCTTTTTTCGCTAAAGCATTTATACGATTAAGCTTTTCCTTTGAAATCATTTTATTCCTCCTTTTTGCATCTCCATTGTTTATCAATACTATATAAATCATTTGAACGTTCGCTAAACAACTTTATTAAATAAAAAGACAAGATACACCACAACAGGTATCTTGTCTACCTTAATTCTATATTATCGTTTTAAATCCTGGGATTCAAGCGACACATACTCTCTGTATCTGCGATGGATAGTTGCACGAGAAACGGAGTATCCAAAACCTCTTAAAGTTGCAGCAATTTCTTCGAACGTTAAGTTATTATTTCGCAAACGAATAATTTCATCCATCGGAAGATCCGAACGAGTCCTACCAGGCGAACGATTAATATCTTTAAAATTCTTACTTGGATTGTACCCTTTTTCCATTGCTTTCTTCATTCCACGTTTAATTTTCATATTATGAATTTTGCGCTGATACTCTTCGACAACACTGACAATTTCTAAAACCATACTGTCCGATTCTGATAATTGATGCTCACCATTATGGTTCAGTGAATAAACTTTGACTCCTAGTTTGTGGAGTTGATGAAAAATAGCAATCTTTGAATTTCCCCGTCCGAGCCTCGTTTCATCCTGTATAAGAAGAACATCTGCTTGTTGATTCGCAAATAAATCAAGCATTTGAAAAATTCCTTCTCTCTCCAACTCATAGCCACTGTACCTCTCTTCAATAATATCTACTATATGAAATTGATAGTGTCTGGCTAATTCTATCAATTCTTGTTTTTGTCGTTTGAGCGAGGGTTCCTGCTCTTCTTTCTCGGTACTTACCCTACAATAAATTATAGCGTTCATGCTAGAAGCTCCATTCTATTAAATAGAAGTGACAGATACATACATAAAGGCAAGTGTCAGCGCAAAAAGTCCAATGTAAAAGCAATCTACTTTTGATAGTTTGTGAAACATAAAAAACACCTCCGCACTAATAATGAGAACAATTGTTCTTGTAATACTTATAGTAATACGAACAATTGTTCTTGTCAATAGATTTTTTCGAACGCTTGTTTGTATATTTTGGGATTGCATGCTATACTATTGGTAATAAAATCTATGTGTGAGGTGTGCGGTATATGACAAAACTATCAAAACGTCAACAAGCAATTTTAGAATACATAAAAGAACAAGTACTAGATAAAGGCTATCCCCCTTCCGTAAGAGAAATTGGTGAAGCAGTTGGGCTAGCATCGAGCTCTACCGTACACGGTCATCTATCTCGCCTTGAGAAAAAGGGATTTATAAGAAGAGACCCAACGAAGCCTCGTGCGATAGAAGTACTTAACATAGATGGCGATTCATCTGTCCCAACGCATGAAGCTGTCTTTGCTCCAGTCATTGGTAAAGTAACGGCTGGTTTACCAATAACCGCTGTCGAGAACATTGAAGAATATGTTCCACTGCCGCCTACCATTGCTAGTTCAGGAGAAAACATCTTTGTTCTAGTAATTGAAGGAGAAAGTATGATTGAAGCAGG
This sequence comes from Radiobacillus deserti, assembly GCF_007301515.1. GTDB lineage: Bacteria > Bacillota > Bacilli > Bacillales > Amphibacillaceae > Radiobacillus > Radiobacillus deserti. Next base: position 1,683,131 of record NZ_CP041666.1, on the reverse strand, counting down.
AATATTGGATGGAGATATGGTGATCATAAAGCAACAACAAACCGCACAAAACGGAGAAATCGTTGTAGCTATGACAGAAGATGAAGAAGCGACTGTAAAACGTTTCTTTAAAGAACGGGATCATATCCGCCTTCAACCTGAGAATTCTACTATGGAACCATTAATCTACCAAAATGTAATGATTCTAGGAAAAGTAATCGGACTCTATCGAGACATTCACTAAACGAAAAAGGCTCAAAACGAGATGTTTTGAGTCTTTTTTATGGACCAGAATGTTATAAAATGTCGAATCCTCGTCCATCCTGTTGTTATGAAGGCAGGGGGAGTTGGAATATATGATTTCTGAACAAGAATTAATGAATGCAAAAGAGCATACCGCGATATTATTAAAGCAATATTGGCACGAACAAGTAGTTAACACACCACAATGGTGGTTTCTTTTAATTAGTCTAATCCTTCCCTGGATCGTATGGTTCTTTTTAGTGGATCGTAACCGTCTACTTCCTATTACTTTTGTCGGTTTATTTTTTATGTTCGTCTCCTCTTTTCTAGACCAATTGGGAAATTCTTTAAATTATTGGCGATACTCCTATATGTTAACACCATTAGAAAAAGAGGAACTAATCCCAACTAACCTGGCATTAATTCCAGTTGTTTATATGTTTCTTTACCAATATTTAAAAAAGTGGAAAAGCTACATAATCGGAAGCTTATGTATAGCATTATTTAACTCTTATATTGGGGGAATAGTATTTACATGGTTTGGGATTTATCACTTACTAGAATGGAAATACATTTTTTCTGTCCCTATTTATTTCGTTCTTGCTTTGCTAGCAAAATATATAGTAGATACTTTCCAAAGGCTGCATCAAACGGCTGGTCCGAAAGAGTAGCATTAAATCATTTCTTTACAGTCTCTTTCATAACAAAACTTAACTAGCTTGTAAAATAAAAACGTTAATGATAATACAATTGTGTAAACTGGTAACGAATAAACGACTTTCCATCCTGTATAAGTGTACACGTCTAATTTCACAAGAAATAGTTCAAAACAAGGAGCGAATATCGACCACCCAATAAAATAAAAGAACAATTTGAATCCCTCAAACTTGAAATACTCATATATATATACAAATAGAAACCCGAACGCTGGATATACCCCATACAAAATCACATCGAAGATTTCATACCGGTAAGAATCTGACAAATCATATAACCCAAATGGTTTCACCGCTATTGTATGATCAAGTATGGTAGGAAACGATATACTTAGTAAAACAATTAATGGTGTGATTTGTTTTGGTATTCGCTTAGGGAGAACTGTAAATATAAGGATGTTAAAAACTATTCCTGCAATAATTGTCCATTCACTTTTATCAAACGTCTCAGGAAGATCCAAAATCATTTATTACCCTCTTTAATCGATTTTTTCTATACCATAGCCAAGCACCGAACGTTAACAAAACGGTAATTGACCACTCCACTAAGGAATTTACAACAGAATAATCTTGCGCTAGAAGAACCCCAAGATAGATAAATAAAAACTCAATGGACGACATAAAACCTATCGTAATCATCAAGAGTATCATCCTTTTCCAAGTATCATTCAATCGAAGTAAAAGGTCGAAGGATATGACAATCATCAAAGGATATAAAAATATCCGCTTAAAAAAATGAGTCCAGAAATCCTTCATATCACTCGATAACTGAAAGAGCTCTAGATTCACAAATAAGATAGATGAAACAGAATGCGTAATAATCCAAACCGTCATCCAAATAAAAAAAATTTCAAAGATATGAAGCTTTTTTCTATACATACAAAAGGCGATTATTACTAAGACCTGAACTAATAAATACAATGAGAGTGTCATGACCCGATCACCTTACATATAAAACGTAATAACTTGTTTCTTTCCCTAGTTCACTTATTTAGACTACCTCCAGTAACTTCTTGGTCATGTTTTATTGTTAAAAACAGCATCACTATACTAAGTATGGTGGTTAAGATTGTACTTGCTACATGTAGCTGTATGAGCAAGTTTAATTTTTGCTTCATCGTTTCACTTCCTTTATTGATTGTTACCATTAGTATAAGTAAAATAATTTTTTTTATTTATGATCATTTTTATCCCTGTTCGTCCAATCCAAACCCGTACAAGCTACATAAATTATAAAAGAGGATAGGAGGGATACTTTGAAAAAAAGAGCTCCGATTCATATCGATGATATAATGATTCGAACGATGGAAGATACTGCATCTGTAAACGTTGGTAAGGTCCGAGTATGTCAAAACCATAATGTGACAAAGACAAATATGGTAGCTGGACAAGTAACTGGTGATAATACGAAGAGCTACGTCATTTCAAGTCATTCTGACATTTACGACATGGACCAATCTGATCAAGTCATACGTTGCTTAAAAAACAAAAAATACCGCCTAATATGAATTAGGCAGTACTGGGATAACAATTAAATTTATGATGATCTTTTGCTTAAAGGGAAATTATAAACCGGACCAACCGATAACCTTTATTCGATTGATTGGGATATCCGTTTGTTCACTAATTTTTTCTTTTACTTCCTTCATCACGACATCGTCCTCCTCATGAGGAGTTAGCTTATGTAAAACAATCGATCTTCTGTCTCCTTGGGGAATAATCTGTCCATTTATTTCAATAAATTCAAAGAAATCAACAACTAACGTCATATACACTCTCCTTTTTTAAACAATGAAAGATTATGTTTCTTTTATTATACCAACCCTACATCCAAAAACCACGCAAAAAAGAGCCAAAAAAATAGCGGTGATCTACACCACGGATCACCGATTACTAAAATATGTAGTTACTAACCTTACTTCTCTTCAATGATAACAATTCCACCATTTATAATGTGACGTTTTCCATTCATATCAAATAACACTTTTCCGGAGACATCTTGTTCACGTATGTCAATCTTGCCTTCATACTTTTCCACTAGCTTCCCATTATAATCATAAACTTCAACGGTACGTTCTAAACCACCTGATACATTGGAATCTAGTGATTTAACGGCTCGTTGTCCCGAAGCTGTTTGGGTAAAGTACCAAAAGAGTCCGCCACCAATAAGGGCCGTTGTTATAGCAACAACAAAAACGGTTTTCCCTACATTTTTTCTCCATCCATAATATACAAAGCCTATGACAGCAATTATAAAAATTGTGAAAATAATTGACCCTATTAGCATAATGATCCCCCTGTTTTTCTTCTAATTAGAATTTCACCTTCCATACATGAAATTATTAATTATTTTTTCTTCCTATATTTATACATAATGACGAAGTTCCCCACTTAGTAATACAAATTTATAAATCGTTACTATTTTATCATTTTTCTGAAATAACATAATATTTTCTTGATTAGCAATTCTGCATATAGTACAAATTAACCATTTTCTTTAAATTTGGAGGAATTTGAAATATTTTACAGAATAGAGAGTTAGTAGAAAATTAGTTTTATAATCTTAAGGAGGAATCTACTTATGAAAAAAATCAGAAAATTCATTGTATTTATTGTTACACTTTCACTATTTCTTACTTCAAGTTTACCCACCCACGCCTCAAAGAGTACAAAATCATTAACCCTTACTGATGATTTTGAAGTTAAACAAACTGTTGATAATGGAGGAATTGTTCATGCTCAAGTAATAACCGAGGATCAAATTAATGAAATCATATATAACCCTGAAACTGGTGAAACATATCTTGATGGAAAGATAATCCCAATGGAAGTGAAAAAATCATTTGACGAAAGTATTGAACTTACCTTAGATAGAAATCAATTAATTTTTCCAAAAGCAATAGCAACACCTCCCGGCGCTGGCGGAGCTAAATATCTAGGCACTCATGTTTATGATATTCCTGCTGGAACATTACTTTCTTCGGCAATTACCTTAATATCTATTTGGACAAGAGTGCCAGCTAGTAGGATAAAGCAAACTTTAATTTGGCTTGTAGGTACTGCTGTAACACAGCCACTTGATAAATTGCTGGATGTAGAAATAAGACAATACCGAACTTCAAAAAAAGTTAAAGAAGGTAACATGTGCTATCCGCAATATAAATTTAAAAATTTTAGTCAAATACTTTATCGTTCCAAAAGAAGTAATACTTTTGAATCTAGTTGGTTTCTGGGTTCAAGACCATGTTAAGGAAGTTTGAATAGGATGCTCACTAAAAAATGCCCATATTGTGAAAACAAAATTGACATGAAATATATAATGAAACAAAAACATTTATATACTATTAATTGTCCAAATTGTCATAGAAAAATCAAATCAACTTTTTTATCAAAATTAATATTCTCTCTAGTACTTCTTGTTCCAATTCTTCTAGTTGACTTAGAAGGATTTTACACTCGATTAGGCTTTCTATTAATCTGGATACTTTTGAGCCTTTTCATTATACAACCTATTATATATAATTATGAAAAAAATAAGAAAGATGATTTTTAGCAATTTGATAAACTCTGCCCTGTAAAGTAGACAAAATTAAAAAAAGTCTTAAGACCATAAGTAACATTAACTTAAAACAAAAGCCCTCCATACCACAGTATGAGGGCTTTTGCTTTTAGTCTATTAGTATTGTTGTAAATACTGGTCTCTTTCCCAAGGGTGTACTTGTGTACGGAACATATCCCATTCGATTTCTTTCGCTTCAATGAAGTGCTCGAATAAGTGTTCTCCAAGAGATTCAACGATAATCTCGTCTTTCTTCAGCTCTTCAAGTGCTTCCGCTAAAGTTGCTGGTAAATCTTGAACACCATTCGCTTCTCTTTCTTGTTTATCCATAATATAGATATTACGATCAACCGCTTTAGGAGCAGAAAGTTTGTTTTTCACGCCATCTAAACCAGCTGCAAGTAATACAGACATCGCAAGATAAGGGTTCGCTGATGGGTCTACACTACGTACTTCAATACGTGTGCTTAATCCTCTAGAAGCTGGTACACGGATAAGTGGACTTCTGTTAGAACCGGACCAAGCAACATAACAAGGAGCTTCATATCCAGGTACTAGACGTTTATAAGAGTTTACAGTAGGGTTGGTTACCGCTGTAAAGTTCAACGCGTGCTTGATAATACCTGCGATAAATTGATAAGCTGTATCACTTAATTGAAGTGGACCATTTTCATCAAAGAATGTGTTTGTTTTCTCTTTAAATAGAGACATATTTGTATGCATTCCAGAACCGTTCACACCAAACAATGGTTTTGGCATAAATGTAGCATGAAGACCGTGTTTTCTAGCAATTGTTTTAACCACTAACTTGAACGTTTGGATATCATCCGCATGCTTTAATGCATCTGCATATTTAAAATCGATTTCGTGTTGACCAGGAGCTACCTCGTGGTGAGATGCTTCTACTTCAAATCCCATTTCTTCTAATTCTAATACGATATCACGACGGCAGTTTTCACCAAGATCTGTTGGAGCAAGGTCAAAGTAACCACCTTTATCATTTAACTCAAGCGTAGGCTCGCCTTTTTCATCTAATTTAAATAGGAAGAATTCTGGCTCTGTACCAATATTAAATGCTGTGAATCCTAACTCTTCCATTTTCTTAAGGTTACGTTTTAAGTTATAGCGAGGACAACCTTCAAATGGCGTACCATCTGGTTTGTAAATGTCACAGATGAATCTAGCAACCTTTCCTTTTTCGGAAGTCCAAGGAAATACTAAGAACGTGTCAAGGTCTGGATATAATTTCATATCCGATTCTTCGATACGCACAAATCCTTCAATGGAAGAACCATCAAATGCCATTTCATTATCTAGTGCTTTATCTAGTTGACTTAGAGGAATCTCTACGTTTTTAATTGTTCCAAGCAAATCTGTGAACTGTAAACGGATAAATTTAACGTTTTCCTCTTTAATTCTTTTTAAGATTTCTTCTCTGGTTAACTTAGAGCTCATTCTGTTTCCCTCTCCTTTATTAATTAATGGAAGAATCGTGATAATTCTCCCTGTCTTAACGAAGCTTTGCCGAGACGACCTGAATCAAATAATTCTTTTTGTAGCATACGTCTCAGTTCTTTCTCTGATAGTTCTGGCTTTTCTTCGCCTTCCTCAATTTCTTTCGTTTTCGGTAAATCCTTCATCGAAAGCACCTGTTTAATTCCAGCTAAGTTAATTCCCTTCTCAATGAGTTCTTTGATTTCTAGTAGTCTATCTACATCATTGAAAGAAAATAGCCGCTGATTCCCACTAGTTCGTGATGGGTGAATTAATTCGTGCTCTTCGTAATAACGAATTTGTCGAGCGGTAAGATCCGTTAAGGATTTAACTATTCCGATGGAAAACAAGGGCATAGAACGTCTATCAACATTGCTCATAATAGCACCCCCTCTATGTACCTTTCCATATCCCTATTATACAATTGGAATATTAATTGTCAATACGTGTTAGCTTTCTTTACATAAAAAAATTTTAGACAATTTTGTAGATTCGAATTTTTTACCCTTATTTTGTTCGGAACGGTAATAATCCTTGCTTTTCCATAACTCCGACAGCTTCCATAATCGCAACTTTTACATGCGCATATGTTAACCCACCTTGCACAAACGCTGTAAAGGGTGGTCGAATAGGACCATCAGCTGTCAGTTCAAGACTTGCTCCTTGAATAAATGTTCCTGCAGCCATAATGACATCATCTTCATACCCTGGCATAGGGGAAGGATATGGGGTCACATGTGCATTTATTGGCGAAGCAGCTTGGATAGCTTGGCAAAATGCTACCATTTGTTCAGCATTCTTAAAGTTCACCGCTTGGATCAAATCCGTACGTGTGGCATCGAATGCTGGATTCGTTTGAAACCCCAATTCCGACAAAAGTCTGGAGGAAAAGATTGCTCCTTTTAACGCTTCCCCTACTACATGTGGAGCTAGGAAAAATCCTTGGAACATTTCTTGTAACATGCCTAGAGAGGCTCCAATTTCTTTTCCTAATCCTGGTGCTGTTAAACGATTGGCAGATTTTTCGATGAGCTCTTTTTTTCCTACGATATACCCGCCGATTCGCGCTATTCCCCCACCAGGATTCTTAATAAGAGAGCCTGCCATGATGTCTGCTCCTATTTCTATTGGTTCACGTGTTTCGACAAACTCCCCATAGCAATTATCTACAAACACAATTACATCCTGTTTTATTTCCTTCACAAATTGTATCATTTCTTCTATTTGTTCAATCGTAAAGGACGGGCGTGTATCATAGCCTCGCGAGCGTTGGATCCCGATGACCTTTGTGTTCGGATGGACTGCTTGTTGCACGTTTTGCCAATCTACAGAACCGTTTTCTAATAACTCAACAGCTTGATAGCCAATGGAATAATCCTTTAATGATCCCTCCCCTTTTTCTAATATTCCTTCCAATGTGTCGTATGGTTTCCCGGTTATATATAAAAGCTCATCTCCCGGCCGAAGTAGTCCAAACAGAGCCGTGGAAATTGCGTGTGTGCCTGAGATTAATTGGGGGCGCACCAATGCATCCTCTGCACGAAATACTTCCGCATACACCGCTTCTAATGTGTCACGTCCATAATCATCGTATCCATACCCCGTAGTTGGATTAAAGTGACTATCACTTACTTTTTGATTTCGAAACGCTTCTAATACCTTTCGTTGATTAAACTCAACGACTTTGTCTGCTTGACGAAAAAAAGGCCATAACTCAGTTTCTAGTTTTTCGATATATTCTTGATTCATCGTGCTATTCGTTCTCCTTTAGTTTGTAGCTCAACGGATGGCTAGGGTCTGCATACCCATGATACACATAGGTTTCAGTCTCTTCTTTAAATGCATGATTTTGTACAATCGTATTTCTCTCCAAACGCTGAAGAAACTTTCCATCCCCAGACTGCACTTCTACTCGATACGGCTCCCATTGTTCTATAATCACTTCTTCTATCTTGTACAACACTCTTCTTAAGTCAATAGGGTCGTGTGCACTAATCGTTATAGAAGGCTGAACACTAGGAATAAATGCATCTGTTAACATATCCTTTTTATTGTAAACTGTAAGCATCGGTAGCTGGTCCGCACCTAGTTCGCCCAATAAGCGGTTCACCGTCTTTTGATGTTGTTCCTGATCTGGGTGGGAGGCATCCACCATATGTAAAATAAAATCCGCTTCCGTTACTTCTTCTAATGTAGAACGGAACGCTGCAATTAATGTGGTTGGCAAATCTTGTATAAATCCTACCGTGTCTGTTAAGAGCGACTGAAAACCCGAAGGCAAAGCGATTTGACGAGTTAAAGGGTCTAACGTCGCAAATAACTGGTCTTCTTCTAACGATTGACTTTTCGTTAGTCGATTGAAAATAGTAGATTTTCCAGCATTCGTATAACCGACAATTGCGATTTGGAATGCTTTGTTTTCCTTCCTTCTTTTCCGATACTGAGATCGTTGATTTACCACTGTATTTAAACGCCGCTTCAGATCGTCAATTCTTCTTTGAATGTGACGACGGTCTGATTCGAGCTTCGTCTCACCGGGACCCCTTGTTCCAATTCCACCACCTAATCGGGATAGAGCAAGCCCTTGACCATACAATCTCGGTAACAAATACTGATATTGCGCCAGCTCTACTTGGAGTTTCCCTTCTTTTGTATTCGCACGTTGAGCAAAAATATCCAAAATAAGCTGACTTCGATCTATTACACGAACTCCGAACCGATCAGATAAATGCTTGGATTGTCCTGGTGAGAGTTCATCGTTTGAAATAACTAATTCAATTTCTAATTCTTCCACTAACTCTGCTATTTCTTGAACTTTTCCTTCCCCTAAGTACAAGGCAGGGTGAATCCGATCTCTTTTTTGCGTTACAATTTTCAACACATTTCCTCGTGCTGTTTCTGTTAGAGATTGCAATTCCTCTAGAGAGGATTGAAATCGCTCATCATCTTGATTCGGGTGATGAACAGCAATTAGCAAAACATTTTCCTGCATATAGGTACCAACCTCTTTTCCTAAATTACTTTTATCATATCAAAGTGTATTTAGATTGGAAAATTCAATCTACTAGCTATCGTAGTATTCACGTATTCTTAACTATCTATGTCATAGAAACGTCCTCCCCATCGGAAGGACGTTGACTATTCTAATATAAGGTCATTCTTTGTAATGAGCATTAAGTCCTCTGTACTATAATGACGTTTTTGTACGATACGGACTGCGTGTTTTCGTATCGCCTTTTCAATGGTATTCCGAACAAACCTAGCATTGGAAAAGCCTTTTCGATCTTGGTTCCTCTTCTGTTTGAATAAGTAATCCCGGAGCTTCCACTCTGCTTCCTTGGAAAGCTGATATTCTCGTTCTGCAGTCATTTGTTTTGCGATTAGTAATAACTCCTCCACTGAATAATCTTCAAAGTCTAAGACTATTGGGAAACGAGATTCCAATCCTGGGTTCAAGGAAAGAAAATGCTCCATTTCTTCCGGATATCCAGCTAAAATAAGAATGAAATCATTTTGATTATCTTCCATATGCTTCACTAACGTATCAATGGCTTCTTTCCCAAAATCCTTTTCTCCACCACGCGCTAGCGAATAGGCTTCATCCACGAATAAAATGCCCCCCATCGCTTTTTCAACGAGGTCTCGAGTCTTTTGAGCTGTGTGACCGATATATTCACCAACTAAATCTGCTCGTTCCGCTTCTATAAAGTGTCCTTTTTCTAAGACACCCATATCATAAAAGGCAGCTGCTAGCTTACGGGCAACTGTCGTTTTTCCTGTTCCCGGATTTCCTTTAAATAACATGTGTAATACTTGTTTTTGTGCTTTTAAGCCAACACGCTCTCGCATTTGACTAATTTCAATGTTGGCATAAATCTCTTTTACAGTTTCCTTTAGGCGGTTCATCCCTATAAAAGAAGAAAAATCTTTATCTATTCGATTAAATGGGTCAATGCGATCGGATTGTTCATGATGCTCCATCACAATTTTTTCGCGATCATGTAATACGATATTGATTTGACCATGTTTGTTAAATGATACTTGAGATTCCACGTCACCACCCCTTACTACTTCATTATACGTTGTACCCTTTTGGAGTGTGACATCAGCCTACTAGTCTAGACCAAATCTATCTCATATAGCCCCAATTAAAAATGCACCCGCCTAATAACAGAAGATGCATTCCTTTCATTATCTATTTAACCTAGGCAATACCGTTTGGATTTCTTTTAAATCGTCAATAATGATATCCGCTTGTGCAAGTTCATCTTCTCTTGCAAAATCAAAGTTGCAGCCTATGGAAAGTAATCCATTGTCCTTTGCTGCACGAATATCGGAAAGTCGATCCCCTACTACTACACCATCCGAAAAATCGTATTTTTCCATTATGTGATTAACTAAATCTGACTTATTTAATGATTGAATGTGTTGAATACTAAACGTCTCCGTAATCCATTGATCTAATTTATAGTAATCAACAATCGCATGTAAGTATTTTACTAAGCCATTACTAGCTATGTAAATCGAGCAATTCCTTTCTTTTAAGTATTGAAGAAGTTCTATTGCGTTAGGATATAACCCTCCTTTTCCATCTCTAATATTAACTATTAGCCTTTCTAAAAAATAGGCATCCGTTTGTTTTCGCTCTTCTATGGAATGATTGGGCAACAGCGTCTCCCATACCTTGGGTAAAGGGACACCCATAATGTCACGATATGTATCAATCGGAGTTGGAGCCTCCCACTTATTCCGAGACCGTAGATGCTCGAATGTATCTTCAAGAGCTATTTGTAATATTTTTTCTGTTTGAAAAAGTGTTCCGTCCATATCAAATATCACGGATGTCATGTGTTTACTCTCCCTCATGTTTTCCAATTTAAGATTATATCTCCAACAAGTATGTAGCTTACATTCTTCGTTCCATCAACCAATACTTTTCATTTATTATTTTCTTTTTAATAAACCCACATTTTTCATAGCATCTTATAGCTCTTTCATTTCGAATTGAAGGATCCATTACAATTACAGTGCCTTTTTGTTCTCTTGCAATATATTCTATTAGGGCTTTAACCATCTTTGTTCCAATTCCTTTACCGAGCTGACTTGAAATCCCAATTAACTGGTCCATACCAAAAACCGATTCATTTTCAGCGTATCCAAGTTGGATGATTTCTTCCGAATGTATTCGATAATATTGTATGTACCCTACCGGTCTACCTTGCACTTCAACAATACAAGGCTTGACCTCTTCTAAATCCTTGACTCTTGGTCCATATTTCTCCTTAACACGTTGTATATTAGGTGGATGATGCGTATCCCAAAATTCGAGAACATCTTTATTGTTCAGCCACTGCGTTAACCTTTCATAGTCCGTTTCTTTCATCCTTCTAATCAATAGCTCTTCTGTTTGAATCAATTCCATACTCTATCCACTCCGATTAACCCAACTCCACGAAACTGCATTCTATAAATATCAGGCTTCGTTGTATTATACAAAAATGCAAGGTCATACTTTTCATTAAAATACCCCATTATCAATGTCATAACAGTACCATGCGTCCCCACTGCGACTTTCTTCCCATGATACGTTTTTAAGACTTCTTTAAGTACTCGTATGGCTCTTTCTTGGCAATCATAATTTGATTCCGCACTCTTTAAAGCAAATTTAGGATCAGAAAATGATTTTTCTAGAAGAGGGATAAGCTCTTCATCAGCCAGCCGAGTTTCTCCATTAGAGAATATTCTTTCTTTTAGACCTTCATATATTTTTACTTCTTGACCGATAACTTTTGCTAATGGTTGTACAGTTAAAATAGCACGGGTATAGGGACTTGAGATAACCACATCTATGTCTTCGTTTTTTAAGATGGATGTTACTTTTTTGGAATCGTCTATTCCTTTTTCAGATAACACTCTTGTTCTTTCGTTACCATCTATCGGTGAGTCCCCATGCCTTAGCATATAAACAATTGTATTCATTGCTTCCTCCAAACACATGTTTGACTACTCGTAGCACTTGTTCATCAGGTTTAAGATATTGGACGAGTTACCATCCGAAAAAGTTACAAGGAAGTATTCCAAAGCATCTTCATATAGTTAAAGACGTTAACCTTCCGATTAACGTCTTTTGAAATAACTATAAACCTCATATTCCTAATAAAACGAAGTTCTTAAAATCTCTCCGGTTAGGTATCCCACAAAAAAGATTACTTGAAATCCTTTTTATAAAGGCTATAAGAATAAATCGCACCTACAACAAACACAATTCCTTGAAACAATAAGAAGAATTGGCGGAAATAGTCAATGTCACGATCTACCAGGGAGATAAAAATACTATTCATAATTAACTGCGTCATAAACATACAAGAAGTAATTTTAAAATATATGGTATTTGTTCTTTCATCAGGTCTGCCAAATTTTTTACCAATAAATATTAAGACAGCGATTGACCCTACATACATAACCATTGTAAGTCCAACAATCATATTAAAATTTTGTGAGCTTTCTAGCATCCAATTATTTAAAACTTCAATCATGTTCCTCATCCTTCCTTACGTATGAAAATAGTTCATTAATATCTACTTCGAAATAGTTAGCAATCCGAAATGCTAAGACGAGCGAAGGCGAATAATTATTTTTCTCCATTACAAATATCGTTTGTTTCGATACTCCAACTGCATCTGCTAGTTCCTTCTGTGACATCCTTCTTAACACTCTGTGTTCATACACTTTGTTCACAATAGAATCCCCGAAATCTTCTTTCACTTATAACACCTTCCTTTTGAACTTGTATTCATAATAAACTATTTTTAACAAAAGTAAATTAAACTTATACTTTTTATAATTTTTCATATGTATTGTATAAGTTTATCCATTTAAAAAACACTTATGAGTCGGTCTTACCAAAGCTCATAAGTGCATTTATTAAATTTCTTAATTTATACGTTACATTCATATTCCATTCTAAGAAACTCATATTCGCCACCGTTTGTATGTTGAATGAAAATTTCCTGATCTCTGAATCCAAATCTTTTATAAACTTTAATGGCACGTTGGTTAAAGGTTGCCACAGAAAGCGTTATCCTCTCCGGTCCATAATTTTTCAGAATAAATTCTACACATTTTTTTAGAAACTCTTTCCCCATACCTTTTCCTGTAAAATCTGGTCGCATTCCTAATCCAATATCGATTATATTCTTCTCTGTAAACTGTTGAATCGTTAAAAATCCCATTAACTCATTTTCTATGGTTACTGCAAAAACAGATTCCCCCCGTTGTAATGGATCCAAAAATTCCTCTAAATCTTCCGGATCTGCCTCCATATCGTAAAAAGAATAATTTTCATCATAATGCCAGTTCGCAATATCTTCTGCTTGTTTTTGGGTTATCACGTTAAATGTACAATTCATTTTAATATCCTTTCCTACATACGTAACAATTTTCATCACTTTATTGATCCATAAACACCTTTTAAGTCAACAGACTTCCTATAACTAAAATAAAAATAGTTAACAAAGACAAACCTAACGATAGACAAAGGGTTACAATACTTCGCAGCAATGCCTTCCAACTATTCATTCCACTAAAGCCCAACACACCAAATAACACGGTGAGTAAAGAAGCTGTTAACACGATGTTCAGTGGATGAAAACCTATAGTAGTCCGAAAGAAGTGGACAATTTCACTGGATGCTGTTGCTATAAAAAATAATCCAATACATACTAAGGATGCAATAAACGATCCTATATTTATTTTTGTTTTCATAAAATAATCTCCCCTCTGTTCCTTATATTCTAGTTCCATAAAAAAAGAGATTTACCTGCCATTCCACCGTCTTTGGCAAAAAAATAAAAAATATTACTTGAAATCTCCATAGAATTTTAGTATAATTTCCAAGTATTTTCATTAACTTAATAGTTTCACCTGTATAACCTCTAGAATATGGCTAGAGGGTCTCTACCAGGAACCATAAAATCCTGATTACAGAAAATGAATTTATTCGTTTTTTGTAATCAGGATTTTTTTCTGACACTATATTTTATTTCATTCAACATGAAGAAAGGACGTAAGAAGATGAATCTAAAAGTACTCATACTCGCATTATCAACGGTCGCAGTTGGTCTTGTTGAATTAATTGTAGGTGGGATACTTCCAACTATCGCAGAAGATTTGAATATTACCTTAAGTGCTGCAGGACAGCTCATCACCATTTTTGCTTTTATTTATGCCATTGCTGGACCAGTGTTATTAGTTCTCACTAGTAGAATGGAGAGAAAAAAGGTTTACCTTTGGTCGCTATTCGTATTTTTCATTGGAAACATTATGACGTATTTCAGCCCAAATTTTACATTTATGATGGTTGCTAGAATATTGACTGCTATGAGTACTGCGCTCATCGTTGTATTATCTTTAACCATCGCAGCAAAAATTGTTACACCTGCACACCGTGCAAAGGCGTTAGGTCTGATTTATATGGGAATTAGCTCTTCACTTGTAATGGGTGTACCTTTAGGAATCGTCATATCCAATACATTTGGATGGCGCGTCATTTTTCTTGGAATTGCATGCTTATCTATAGTTTCTATTATACTCATTTCCATCTTTTTAGAGCGAATTCCTGGCGAGCACTCTGTTCCACTTAAGCAACAACTAAAAGCAGTAGGTAGTGCAAAAATAGGTGCAGCTCACCTTGCAACCATGTTTATGTTGGCTGGCCACTATACTCTGTATGCATATTTTACCCCATTTTTGGAAACAGAGCTCCATTTAAATGCAAATTGGATTAGTGTATGCTATTTAATATTTGGAATTGCAGCTGTTAGTGGCGGAGCATTTGGGGGGATTCTTTCTGATTCTATCGGCGCACAAAAAAGTATCCTATTTGTGATCAGTGCATTTGCCCTGGTGCTGTTCTTACTCCCATTTACGACGTTTTCTCTCATCCTTTTCATCCCTATTATGATGATTTGGGCTGCATTAAGCTGGAGTCTAGCACCACCACAACAAAGCTATTTGATTCAAACAGACCCTGCTTCATCTGATATACAACAAAGCTTTAATAACTCTGCACTACAAATTGGAATCGCACTCGGTTCCGCATTTGGTGGTCTTGTACTCAATCAAACAGGTACTGTGTCTACAACTGCTTGGTTTGGCAGTGGTATTGTTATTTTATCATTGATGTGTGCGGTCTTCTCGTTAACTAGAAAAACGGTTGAAAGAAGATCAAGCATATCCATACCAGTAGTACAGAAGTAAACAATGTAATTCCTTTGAGTAAGTTGTTTAAATAATGTGGAGAAATATGAAATGGTAAATGAAAACGCTTGGGTATGGTACCGCCCCCCAAGTAGTTAGAGTAATAAATCTAACTTTTGGGATACCTACCTATATCCTAGCGTTTTTTCCGTTTCTGTTCAGTTCTTATTATATTCACTAAGAATTCGATGTCTTCTGGATAGGCATGTTCCACCATCTCTAATTCTGAAGAAGACTTCCACTCAACTTCCTCAATGATTTTATCAGGATCATTGACCCCTTTGCTTTCGCCAATCTTTTTTACTCTGAAATAATGAGTTTTAACTTTTATGCCCTTCATTATAATTTCCTTAACAAAGAGCTTATCTAGAATAACAACTTCATAATCTGTCTCTTCTATTACTTCTCTAATACAACAATCTTTATTTTAGCAAAATCTTCCAAAAGCTTTTGAAAAGGAACAAATATGAATACCTGTAATAGATTCTATCTTTCCATTCAAACACTTTATCGGTAATTTCCTAATCGTTTGCAGTCCACTCTATGAAAACTTTTTCCGTTCATGCTATTAATAAACAAACGATACATGCAAAGACCGACATCAAAAATTAGTCCATTATTACTAATATTTTACAAATTATGATTCTTTTGGACTAAATTCTATGAAAAATGACTTTTTATTACATAATTCTATACTCCCATTTTTATCCATCGTGTAAAATTCTAATTGTCTCCCCCAAATGAAAGGGGGTGAGATTAGTGGATGAAAGGAACGTAATAAAAAGGTTTTCCGATTTCGAATTGAAGGTCATTAGAGATAGACTTGAAGTATATACAAGAGATATTCGGTTCCGAAACCTGGAGAGTCTTTTGTTCTTAGTAATGGAAGAAATCAACTTCAGAAACAATAGGTAGTCCAAGACTCTAACTCCGTATTGTTAGTAAGAAGAAAAACACAATACTGGGGGAGACCCCATCACTACAAACATACATAAAAAAGAGAATTAGACATTGGTCCAATTCTCTACAAATTTGGAGGCTTACTACATTAGTCCACCATTCCGATGCGTGCACTCAGGCTAATGTCACGACCAATTTCATACAGGTCACTCGGACTAACACCTCTATCGAGAGCGACGCTTTCCATTATTCTAATTTCTATTAAATAGTCATCTGGCGAGATGTATTCCTCGAATTTCTCAAAAACGTAATAATAAAAAACACCTAAAAACTCTAACGGCAAATCACGATAAAAGGTAGTCGGATTCAAAGTTCTATCTCCCTTTGTCAAAATATAAATAAAATTCACCATTTCACTAAAAGTCATCACGCCATTGTTGATTACATATTTTAATCAATGACAATCTAGGATTCAAGTTAATTTTTCAAGACAAAATGCGAAAAATAAATAAGCATAGTACTTGGGATTTCAAAGCAAAAAAAAGACGCTTTAAGCGTCTTTTCCTTCTACTCTTTTTCCAGTGTGACATTTTTAGCTGGTGCAAAAGTCGAGATGGCATGCTTAAAAATCAATTGTTGCTTCCCATCCGTCTCTAATAGAACGGTAAAATTATCGAAAGCTTTCACTAATCCACGAAGTTGAAAGCCATTAGTTAAGAAAACAGTAACTTGGATTCGTTCTTTACGCAGCTGGTTTAAGTATTGATCTTGAATCATCACCGATTGAGACATATTGTGTTCCTCCTCTTTTTATCTGTATAGTTTATTTCTATTTTAATCTAATCTTTCCTGCAAGATTGGATAAAATATTTTGGAATACTGCATCCTTTTTTTCCGGCAATATCGAATACCAATCTACATCCATCTTATTTTTAAACCAAGTCATTTGGCGTTTCGCATATCTCCTGGAATTGCGCTTCAGCAACTCGACAGCTTGTTCTTTAGATTGATCTCCTTTAAAGTAGGGAATAAACTCCTTATATCCAATTGCCTTCATCGACTGACTATGTTCATATCCATTATTAAAGAAATACTCTACCTCTTCCATCAACCCCTGTTCGATCATTTGATCCACTCGTAAATTAATACGTTCATAAAGTCTAGAACGTTCCATTTCTAATCCAATTAAAATTGGTTCGTACTGAGACTCTGCTTTCTGCTTCTCATGATTATCTGTCATCGTCTGCCCTGTTCGGTCATACACCTCTAATGCTCGAACTAATCTTCTTTGGTTATTCGGGTGGATTTTATGTGCTTGAATAGGATCTACGCTCTTAAGACGTTCGTAGACGGCATCCACTCCATTTTGTTCTATCTCTTTTTCAATTTTTTTCTGGTATGTATCATCTCGCTTTGTTTCAGAGAATTCATACCCATATAACGCGGCTTGGATATAAAGTCCTGTTCCCCCCGCTATTACAGGTAGTTTCCCTCTTTGAGAAATGTCTTCTATATACCCCTCTACCAAGGTTTGGAATTCTGCTACAGAAAAGCTTTCAGCTGGTTCCTTTATATCAATCATGTAATGTGGGATTCCTTGCTGTTCTGCTTCGGTTACCTTTGCCGTTCCGATATCCATCCCTTTATAAATCTGCATGGAATCTCCACTAATAACTTCTCCATTAAACGCTTTCGCGATTTCTACGCTGAGCGCGGTTTTTCCTACTGCTGTCGGTCCGACAACTACCACTACTTGTTGTTTCATATACGCCACCTATAAAAAATTACTAACTTTTATTTTTTCATTATACAGGAACTTTATCATTTGACAATTTCCTTTGCGAGAAATAGTAGGAAAGTTTTATAAATTAAAGTAGAGATATTCCATTTGGAATATCTCTACTCTCACTCTATTCATAGGCGATGTAAGCTTCGAGCATCCATACGTGTTTTTCAAACCGGCCTTGTAGCTCATTTAAAATGTCCACAGTAGGTTGATCCTTTTGTTCTTCCGCTAAATCAAAACCAGTTTCTTTTATTTCTTTAATGATCGTTCGATAGTCTTCACAAAGCTGGTGGATAATCTCGTTTTCCTTGTCATCTGCTTGTGCCTCTTCCAAAGTCGCCTCTTTAATAAACTTATGCATGGTCGCTAGTGGCTTGCCACCAATTGCTAGGATTCGTTCTGCTACATTATCTAAGTCTTTTGCTGTTTCATTGTATAGATCCTCAAACACTTCATGTAGCTTAAAAAAATGTCTTCCTTGTACGAACCAGTGATATCGGTGAAGCTTTACGTAAAGAACAGCAAAATTAGACAGTTCTTGATTCAGAAAATTGATTAACCGTTGATTATCTTGCATCGCACACCTATCCTTTCTTCGTCTCTTGTCTTATTTTCGGTAGGAAACACTAAATTATACAAACATTAGGTAAAAGAAATTTGCCCGCAATATTCCGGAAGCTCCTTTCGGAAAGCTTCTGCATATTTTTCAGGCAAAAATACACGTCGCACATCTCGTAATGAAAATTTCACATTGCCAACAATTCGCCATTCTCTTTCCATATAGTAATTATCTTTATCTCCGTCTGTTTTCGATGCGTCAAATGGTTTTAAAAATGCGAAAATATTTTTCACTAAAAAGTCATCCATTTGTTTTAGAAGACCAGCTAGACGATGATCTGTAACCTCCTTCTTCAGCTTCTCCATCGTATGAAAATACTCTAAAATTTTATGATGAAAGAATTGATCTCTTGTATGCTCTTCCTTGTATGCTGGTGAGTGTAACTCCTTCCCGTCCTGAATAATTTTTTCCTGTTGTATGGTGTCGACAACCGCCCCATTTTTCACGATATAAAAAACAGGGTTCGCTCCGAGACGAACTAAAAACTCTTTCGAGAATGAAACACCGAAAGAGCTGTATTTCTCCATATGTAGGGATAAATCATCTATAGGAATATCGGCGAAACAGGTCATCTCCGGGGAGATAATATCTTCCAAAGTTAGCGCGTCGGTGTCGATTTGAATCCGGCTTGATCTTGTTGGGTTAAACGGTTCATGTAAAAGCCATCCCGATTTTAATATTTGAATAAGTAATTTAAATCGTTCTTCCTCTGCTTGTTGTCTTCCTACAAAGTGCATTAACTCCTTAGACACATATTTTTGTCTCGTCATCAAAATCCGACCTTTCCCCAAAAATTCTATCTCTAGGACCTATTTTTTACGTATTGTCCAAAAATATGACAGAAGTATCTAGGGAATTGTACCTGTCATCTAGGTTGCCCTATGCGTCTTTTTTACTCTTTTCAACAAAAATCGTATTTTTAGCTATTTTCTAGATCTTTTAGTGCTACAATAGAAGCATGATTTCCCCCTTCTTTAGCCGGTTACAAGCCGGCCTTTTTTATGTAAATCTAGTTCCTTCCTAATTAAAAAGAGCATCAAAATAAATTGATGCTCATATTGTAATCCATTATGTTTATCACCCTACATCACTCGTTTAAACATTTTCTCCAATTCATAGCTCGAAAAATGAATGATGATTGGTCGACCATGTGGACATGTAAACGGATCGGTAGAGGCTCTTAAATCCTCTAACAGTTGAAACATATCATTGTAGTTTAAATGATGATTTGCTTTAATCGATCGTTTACAAGACATTAATATAGCTGCGTCTTCTCTTAATTTATATAAATCCACTTTTCCTTCATCCATCACTTGATCAACAATTTCGCGAATGCTTTCTTCTTCAAAGCCTTTTGGAAACCATTGTGGATGCGAACGGATAATATAGCTTTGCTGTCCGAATGCTTCGAAAAACAAACCAACACGTTGTAATTCTTCTTGATGCTGCTCGATGAGTAAAGCTTCTTGTTTAGAGAAATCAAACGTAATCGGAATGAGCAGCTCCTGTACTTCATTCGCAACTTCCCCGATTTTTTCTTTGAAAAACTCATATTTTATACGCTCTTGTGCTGCATGCTGGTCAATTAAATAAAGACCCTGTTCATTTTGCGCCAAAATATAAGTGCCATGGTGTTGCCCTATTGGATACATAACCGGTACTCGACTTGTCGTCTTTTCTACTTCCTCATGTTGAGGATTAGAATCCTGTTGTTCGTGTGATTCTTCTTTTGTCGTAAAGTCTTCATCATTTGTCGGAAGCATTTGTTCTGCAATAGCATTTTGCATTTCTTGATACGTCTTTACCTCTTCCGGTTCCGTTAACGGTGGACTTGATGGCTGAGAATAAGGTGTCTGTTCATTACGCTTCACAGGCGATTGATGAAATTCAAAAGAACCTTGTTCACTAACAGTATCTTCGCGTTTTATTCTAGGCTGTGTGACATCTGGAATTAAGGTTAGCTTGCGAAATGCTTGCTGAATGGTGGTTTCTACCGCTTCAAACAATTCCTTTTCCTTACTGAAACGCACCTCGAGCTTGGCTGGATGTACGTTTACATCTACTAAGATTGGATCCATATCAATCTTTAACACGACTAACGGATTTCGACCAATAGGAAGCAGTGTGTGGTACCCATTCAGAATAGCTTTTGCCAACGGAATACTGCGAATGAAGCGCCCATTAATAATCGTCGACATATAATTGCGAGAAGCTCTTGTTATTTCTGGCTTTGCAATATATCCAGATATTTGGAAGTCGAGCGTTTCATGCTCTACTTTAATCATTTTTTTTGCGATGCTTACCCCATACACTTGTGCGATAACTTGAAGTAAATCATCTCGCCCTGGGGAGCGAAACAACGTACGGTCATTATGCGTAACCTCAAAGCGAATTTCAGGATGGGATAATGCTATTCGATTGATAACATCTGTGATGTGTCCTAACTCTGTATGAATCGTTTTCATATATTTCAAACGAGCTGGGGTATTAAAGAATAACTGTTCCACTGTAATTTCGGTACCTTTTCTAGCTTCACATTTCGATTGCATAATCAGGGTGCCGCCTTCAAACTTCATTTCCGTACCAGCTTCTTGACCAGTGGATGTTTTTATCGTCAACTTACTAACAGCTGCAATACTGGCTAAGGCTTCTCCACGGAATCCAAGTGTACGAACATGAAACAAGTCCTCTTCATTCCGAATCTTACTAGTTGCATGACGCGAGAACGCGATAGCGCAATCTTCTGCTGACATCCCGTCTCCATCGTCCGTAATCTTAATTCGGTCCAATCCAGCTTCCGCAACATCTACTTTAATCCATGAACTATTTGCGTCAATACTATTTTCTACGAGCTCTTTCACAACGGAGGCAGGTCGTTCAACAACTTCTCCTGCCGCAATCTTATTGGCAAGCGAATCTGGCATTTGAAAAATTTTCATTAGAAAACCCTCTCTTGCTACTGTCTATTTGCTTTCTTTTGAAGCTGATATAGCTGATTCATTGCTTCTAATGGTGTCATTTCCATAATGTTTAACTGTTTAATTTCATCCACAATATCGTTGTGAGGCTTTGTTTGCGTTTGTTTTTGCTTTTCTGAAACGAAAAAAGAAAGCTGTTGATCATTTTCTTTTTCCGGTGTAGCTTCAACAGGCTTATTCTCGAGCTGTTGTAAAATTTGGGAAGCTCTAGTAATTAATTCGTTTGGCATATTGGCTAGCTTTGCTACATGTATCCCATAACTCTCATCTGCTGGACCGTCTTGGATTTGGTGGAGAAAGATCACATTTCCTTCGTATTCTTCTGCTCGTACATGGATGTTCTTCAGGTGAGTCAAACTCTCTTCTAAGCTAGTTAATTCATGATAGTGTGTAGAGAACAACGTTTTCGCTTGTACATGCTCGTGAAGATACTCAATAATGGCCTGTGCTAATGCCATCCCGTCATAAGTGCTTGTTCCTCTTCCAATCTCATCTAAAAGAATCAAGCTTTGTTCCGTCGCATGCGTAATCGCGTGATTGGCTTCTAGCATTTCCACCATAAAGGTACTTTGACCTGATACTAAGTCATCGGCAGCTCCAATTCTAGTAAAGATTTGATCAAAAATCGGTAAAGATGCTTTGGATGCCGGTACAAAGCAACCGATTTGCGCCATTATCGTTGTTAATGCTAATTGGCGCATGTACGTACTTTTCCCGGACATATTGGGACCTGTAATCAGTAACATATTTGTTCCTTTATCCATACGAATATCGTTCGGTACAAAGGTTCCATCCTTCATCACTTGTTCGATCACAGGATGACGTCCTTGCTCAATATCAACGTCGTTTTGATTGTTAAAGGATGGACGTCGATAATCATTTTGTTCGCTAATCGTTGCATATCCTTGTAGCACATCGATTTCACTAATTTGTTCCGCCAGCTGTTGTAGCTTAGGAATGTAGCCTTTCACCCGTTCTCTTAATTCAACGAAAAGCCGGTATTCTAACTCCACACTTTTTTCTTCCGCTTCGAGAATTAGAGTTTCCTTTTCCTTTAGTTCAGGGGTAATAAAACGCTCCGCATTCGTTAGCGTTTGTTTCCGTTCGTATTTCCCTTCTGGTAGCAGATGGAGATTTGCTTTTGTTACTTCAATATAGTAGCCAAACACTCGATTGTAGCCAATTTTCAAAGATTTAATATTTGTCTCTTCTTTTTCTTTTCGCTCTAATTCCGCAATCCATTTCTTCCCGTTTTGAGAAGCGTCCCGATATTCGTCTAGCTTTGGATGGAATCCATTCTTAATTAAACCACCGTCCGTAATAGATATTG
Organism: Radiobacillus deserti; assembly: GCF_007301515.1. Lineage (GTDB taxonomy): Bacteria > Bacillota > Bacilli > Bacillales > Amphibacillaceae > Radiobacillus > Radiobacillus deserti. Next base: position 1,660,269 of record NZ_CP041666.1, on the reverse strand, counting down.
GTGGATCCTCCATTAAGCTATCTTCCAATAGCCGTTGAAGTTCATCAAGAGGATTTAACGCCTCCCCTAATGCTTGGACCGTCTTATGGTCCATTTGACGTAAAACATCCTTGATAGCAGGTATTCTTTGCAAGGAGTGTTTAAGCTGGATTAAATCTCGCCCATTCACATTACCAAATGAGATTCGACCAGATAAGCGTTCTAAATCATAGACACTCTTAAGAAGCTCACGCAAAGATTCTCTTTCTATGAAATGCTGCAAAAATCCATCCACGATATCAAAACGATATTCGATATCAGCTGTCTGGAGCAATGGGCGTTCCATCCACTTTTTAAGCTTACGGGCACCCATGGCAGTTACCGTCTTATCCAAAACCCATAATAAGCTACCTTGCTTCCCTTTTCTTATAATTGTTTCGGTAAGCTCTAAATTACGCTTTGAATACATATCTAAGGACATAAACTGTTGAAGTTCAATCAATTGCGCTTTCTTTAAATGGTCTAATGATCTCTTTTGCGTTCGTTCTAAATAGTTTAGTAGTCTTCCGACCGTTTCTACTAACCTCTCATTTGCTAACGATTCAACGAGAGGTTTCATGGTTGGAGAAACGTGTACCTCATCTTGATAAGAAACGGTAAGCTGAAGTTTTTCCACTAAGTCATTTTGGTAGGAATCAGCTAGATTGGAATCCACCACAATCTCCTTTACCGGACGATTGTAAAGTTCACTCAAAACAGCCTGCCAGCCATTATTCATCATAGCTGTCGTATTTTCACCAGTCGAAAGATCTGCGTAGGCGATGGAGAATGTAGTATTCGTCCATTGTGTAATACTAGCTAAATAGTTATTCTCTTTCTCGTTCAGCATATTGCCTTCCATGACCGTTCCTGGTGTAATAAGCTGGACGACCTCTCGTTTCACAACACCTTTCGCCGCTTTAGGATCCTCTACCTGCTCACAAATTGCAACCTTATATCCTTTTTCCACGAGATTCTTTATGTAATTTTCTGCGGAATGATAAGGAATTCCACACATCGGAATGCGTTCTTCTCCTCCTCCATCACGACTCGTCAGCGTAATCTCTAACTCTCTGGACGCCTCTAGCGCGTCCTGAAAGAACATCTCATAAAAGTCTCCTAAACGAAAGAAAAGAAAACAATCCTTATATTGCGCTTTTATTTTTAAATATTGCTGTATCATTGGTGTGTACCCGGCCATTATCCTTCCCCCAAATCGTTCCTAAACTATATCCCGTATTATATCATAGGAAATTCGCTAGGGTCGACGAATCTAGTCAAGATGGGACAGGATATTCCTTCCATGGTTTTGTTTTAACCTAAACAAAAAGACAGGAGACCAATTGTCTCCTGTCCTAGTCTTTTTTATTCTTCTTCATTTACGGCAAGAAAGTCTGGGTCTACACTTTCAAATTCATCGTCTGTTAATTCGAAATCCCAGTCATCGTCATCACTAACATAGCCATCCGGGTCTACACGTACACATACTTTTGTTTCACCTACAACCTCAACTAAGAATTCGCGCTCCACTTCTACAACAATTTTGTGGTCTTGAGTAGAAATCTTGCAATCTAAACAGTTTGGTTGTTGGATGACTTTAGCAAATACTTCGTAGTCATCGCTTACCGTATTTTCATCCTTAACAGATAGCTTAATGTGGTCACAATAATTAACACGTTCTGTTACTACTTCCGTTTTCGTGTTATCGTTGTAGGAATACCAGATGTTCACATCATAGCTTCCGTTGATTTCTACGATATCGTCCCCTTTTTTCTTAGCATTATAGAGATGATTAATCACCCAGCACCCTAGAATGCTAGTAGGTCTATGTGACGGGGAAATCGTATTTGTGTCTTGAACGAACTTTCGACCCTTACCAATAACAGCTTTCGTTATAATTTCCCGATATTCTTGATCAAGAAATGACATAAGAACTAAAACCTCCTCTTTTTTCATAGTCATTGTATGCAGGGTGTTCACCTAAAGTGCATACCCACCAATGACTAATCACAGGTAAGTATGACTTGTAAGGCTCTAATCCATCCTATGCAAAAGCCTATAGATGTGTACGCCTATGTTGGGAGGTATTTTATACTTATCTGTTAATCTTGGTTATTTAATATCGAGAAAATATGAAAACAAAAGCCCCTGCTATTACTAGCAAAGGCCTTTGGGCTTAATGGTGGTGTCCACCGCTATATTTTAATTTAGAACCTGTTTCCCCTCGGAGCACATCGCCCTCTGTGGATCGAATCACTTCATTTGTAACTTCACGTGAGATGGTGTTGGAAACTAATTGTAAGATATCATTGATTACAATCTGTGTATCTTTAAATTCTTGAACGATAGGAATCTCATCGATTTCACCTTGTAGTCGATCAATTTCTTTTTCTACACGTTGTAGTGCTTCCGTTTTTCCATATGCTTGGAAATTCACTGCTTGCTTTTGAAGCTTTTTAATTCTTTCAATGGTTTCTCGAACCTTTTGATTATCATTAAGCTTGGCTTCTAATTGTTTAAAACGATCAATCTCTTCTGTATTCGCCATCATCTTTGCCAGCTTTTGTGCTTCTTCTAGGATTTGCTTCTTTGTGTACTGTGTCATTTATTTCACCTCTACCGCTTCTTCTACTAATTCTCCATTTAAGGACCATGTTTTGGTTTCTGTAATTTTAACATCAACAATTTGGCCGATGATTGATTTTGGACCTCTAAAGTTCACAAGTTTGTTACGTTCTGTATAACCTGATAATACATCAGGGTTTTTCTTACTTTCCCCTTCCACAAGTACTTTTACCGTTTGACCTTGGTATTTTTGCATGGCTTCTGCAGATTGCTTGTTAATTAAGGCATTTAAACGTTGCAGACGTTCCTTTTTCACTTCCATTGGGATATTGTCTTCCCATTTCGCAGCCGGTGTGCCTTCTCGCGGAGAGTAAATAAACGTATAAGCAGCTTCAAAGCCAACTTCCTCTACAAGGCTCATCGTTTCTTCAAACTGTTCGTCAGTTTCATTTGGGAAACCAACGATGATATCTGTCGTAAGCGTAGCATTTGGCATCGCCTTCCGAATTTTTGCTACAAGCTCTAAATATTTTTCTCTCGTATATCTTCTCGCCATCACGCGAAGAACTTCTGAGCTTCCAGATTGTACTGGTAGATGAATATGGTCGAGAAGGTTTCCGCCTTTTGCAAGCACTTCAATCAGGCGATCGTCAAAATCTCTAGGGTGAGACGTTGTAAACCGAACTCTCGGGATATCAATTTTACTGATTTCCTCCATTAAATCGCCTAGACCGTATTCCATATCCGTAAAATCTTTTCCATACGCATTGACGTTTTGTCCTAGAAGCGTAACTTCTTTATAGCCTTGAGCAGCTAGGTGACGTACTTCTTGAATAATATCTTCTGGTCGACGACTTCTTTCTTTTCCACGCGTATAAGGAACAATACAATACGTACAGAACTTATCGCAGCCGTACATGATGTTCACCCAGCCTTTGATTTTTCCTTTTCTAACTTTTGGAAGGTTTTCAATGATGTCCCCTTCCTTCGACCATACTTCGACTACCATAGCTTTACTAAACATAGCTTCTTTCAATAGCTGAGGTAAACGGTGAATGTTATGTGTACCGAAAATTAAATCAATAAATGGATGTTTTTTCAATATTCGATTTACGACCGCTTCTTCTTGAGACATACAACCACAAACTCCGATAATCACGTCCGGATTCTCTAGTTTGAGTGGTTTCAGGTGACCAATTTCACCAAACACTTTGTTTTCTGCATTTTCACGAATAGCGCACGTGTTTAACAAGATAATATCTGCTTCTGTTGTTTCATTTGTCGATTCATATCCCATGTCCGTTAGCAGACCAGCCATGACTTCTGTATCATGCTCATTCATTTGACATCCGTACGTTCTAATTAAGAACTTTTTGCCCTTCCCAATTTCTTGCATTTCTTTAGGAATACCGAAGTCATAATGAATTTGAATATCTTCTCTACGACGTTTTTTCGCTTTTTTCATATTTGGCGGTTCATAGGTCGCTTGAAAATACTTGCTAATTAGTTCATCCGAGGATGTATTTTGTAAACGTTCAAGGTTACTATCCTGGTCGGATTTTATGTCCGATGGATCAACCTGTTTAATTCTGTCTAGTTCTTTCCGTTGTTGTTCATTCATGACGGAAACTCCTTTCTTCCATAACTCCTTATAAAAATAGCACTCTAATTTACATATTATATCAAGAAGCGTGTCCAAAAATAAAGTGTATTCCATTTCTAGAATAACTTCGCTTCGCATTCATTCTAACACAATTATGTATGAAACGAACTTTGAAAAGAAGATTTATACTAAACCACATAAAAAACCTGCTTGCTGGGCAAACAGGTAGATTACTAGTCATCTAGGTTCGACAATCAACTTAATGGCTGTCCGTTCTTCATTATCAATCATAATATCTGTAAAAGCTGGGATACAAATTAGGTCAACTCCACTTGGGGCTACAAATCCTCTGGCAATGGCTACTGCTTTGACGGCCTGGTTTAAAGCACCAGCACCAATCGCTTGAATTTCCGCTGAACCGCGTTCTCTTAAAACGTTCGCAAGTGCTCCTGCTACTGAATTAGGATTAGATTTGGCTGAAACTTTTAATATTTCCATTCCTAGTACCTCCTTAGTTTACTAAACTTGTTCCACTTTTACTATATTCCTATAATTGATAGATATTCCTTTTTATTATGAATCAATTTGTCAAAAAATTCAAACATCAACCAAAAAAGGGATGATCATCGTTTATAAGGATACGTTGGATTTTTTTAGAGGTTGCAGAATTTGGATCCAAATCAATAATCACTGCGTTTAACTGATTGCGACCTTGCTTTTCTACTTCAAAACGAACGGGCAAGCTTGTTAGGAACTTCTTAATCACAGGATCTTTACTTGTACCTAGAATCCCGTCATAGGAACCAGTCATTCCAACATCTGTAATGTAGGCGGTACCTTTAGGCAGTATCCGCTCATCCGCAGTTTGGGTATGAGTGTGTGTACCAACAACTGCAGTCACTCGTCCATCTAAATACCAAGCTAACGCTTGTTTCTCACTGGTTGCTTCGGCGTGAAAATCGACAAAAATTAAATTCGTCCGTTTTTTCGCTTCCTCAATTAATTGATCGGCTTTCGTAAAGGGATCGTCAATTGGTGGTAAAAAAGTACGACCTTGTAGATTGATAATTGCTATCTCTGTTTGGTTGTATTTAAAAAACAATAACCCCTTACCAGGAGTTCCTTCAGGGAAGTTTGCTGGACGAATCATATAATCCGCATCATCTATAAATTCAAAGATTTCTTTTTTATCCCACGTATGATTTCCCATCGTAATCGCTTGAGCGCCCCACTCTAAAAACCGCTTATAAATATCCTCGGTTATTCCTTTACCGGAAGCGGCATTCTCTCCATTAAGGATTGTAAGTTGTGGTTGAAACTTTTGTTTTAATTTTGGCAAATATTCCTGTACCATATTTCTTCCTGGTGAACCAACTACATCACCTATAAAAAGTAAACGCATAATTACCTACCGTCCTATCTAAACTGCTATTGTCCATATTAGTGTCACACACAGACGTTTAAAAGTCAAAATGTAGCGTTTATGTATGTTTTTTTCAAAAATAAAACGACCTTAGGCAAGGTCGTTTTATTTCGCGTATTCAACTGATCTTGTTTCTCGAATGACGGTTACTTTAATATGTCCAGGATAATCCAATTCACTCTCAATTCGTTTTCGAATATCTCGCGCGATTCTTGTTGCTTCCAAGTCATCGATTTCATCCGGTTTCACCATAATACGGATTTCACGACCAGCTTGAATTGCAAAGGACTTTTCAACTCCTGCATAAGACTCAGAAATTTCCTCAAGCTTTTCAAGACGCTTGATATAGTTTTCTAAAGTCTCACTACGTGCACCCGGTCTTGCTGCAGATAATGCATCAGCTGCGGCAACCAAAACTGCAATGACAGATGTCGGTTCTTCATCACCATGGTGAGAAGCAATCGCATTGATAACCGTCTGGTTTTCCTTGTATTTCGTCGCAAGTTCCTTCCCGATTTCAACATGACTTCCTTCTACTTCATGGTCAATCGCTTTTCCGATATCATGCAATAGTCCCGCACGACGTGCGAGTGTTTCATCCTCACCTAGTTCAGCTGCAAGCAATCCGGACAAGTACGCAACTTCCATGGAGTGTTTCAACACATTTTGACCGTAGCTTGTACGATATTTTAGTCTTCCTAGGATCTTAATAAGGTCTGGATGTAAACCATGAACACCAACTTCAAACGTTGTTTGTTCTCCTACTTCACGGATATACTCATCCACTTCTCGCCTTGACTTGTCAACCATTTCTTCAATTCGAGCAGGGTGAATACGTCCATCCTGTACGAGCTTCTCTAATGCTATACGAGCTGTTTCCCTACGAATAGGGTCAAATCCCGATAGAATTACAGCTTCTGGAGTATCGTCTATAATAAGGTCAATTCCAGTTAATGTTTCCAACGTACGAATGTTTCGGCCTTCTCGTCCAATAATACGACCTTTCATTTCATCATTCGGAAGGTTAACGACTGAAACCGTTGTTTCTGCAACATGATCAGCAGCACAACGTTGAAGAGCTAGGGAAAGAATTTCTTTCGCTTTCTTGTCCGCTTCTTCTTTCGCTCGATTTTCTGCCTCTTTAATCATGATTGCAGCTTCATGAGATACTTCTTTCTCCACTCGTTCCAAAATGACTTGTTTCGCTTGGTCAGATGTGTAGCCGGAAATGCGTTCAAGTTCAGCTTGCTGCTCACCCAACAAGGCTTCCACTTTGCTTTCCATTTCTTCAATTTGTTGTTGTTTTTCCGTTAGAGAGCTTTCCTTTTTCTCTAACATAAGCTCCCGCTTATCCAGCGTTTCACCTTTACGATCCAGGTTTTCTTCTTTTTGCATCAAACGGCTTTCCTGTTTTTGAAGCTCAGATCTTCTTTCTCTCAGCTCATGGTCAGCCTGCTGACGAAGCCTATGGTTTTCATCTTTGGCTTCAAGAAGTGCTTCCTTTTTGGCTACTTCGGCATTACGGTGCCCCTCTTCTACAATCTGCTTCGCCAAATCTTCAGCACTTTTAATTTTCTGTTCTGCAATTGACTTTCGAATCAGATAACCAACAACAATACCGACGATTAGGGCAAGCAAAATGGAGATGATTGTAGTCACCATAATTTCACCTCCTCTTGCTATAAACTTGTACAAACATTATTAGTCGGCATGTACAGTAAAATAACTTTTAAAGATAATCATTTTTTAACAAAATTGTATAATAAAAATGATAATTATACATATTAATTTTAATCTTGACGAAAACTAATGTCAAGGAACTGTCAAAGAAAGTAAGACAAACCTATAAAACTATTGACATCATACTATCTATGATTATACGCGAAAAAAGTCGAGCGGACGATTCCGCTCGACTTTTTTATCTTATTCTAATTCTAAAGCCTCTTGTCCTTCTTGTGATTCTTCTCCCGCTTCAGGTGCTAACGTATCCATATCATAATGGTTACGGATAGCGTTGTAAATTTCCAACGAAACATCTTCGTTCTCTTTTAAAAATTGCTTCGCATTTTCTCTACCTTGTCCAAGTCGTTCCTCATTATAAGAGTACCAAGCACCACTCTTTAATACGATGTCCAAATCCGAACCGATATCGAGAAGCTCTCCCTCTCTAGAGATTCCTTCTCCATACATAATGTCTACTTCTGCTGTACGGAAAGGAGGGGCAACTTTGTTTTTCACAACTTTAATTTTTGTTTTGTTTCCGACCATGTCATTTCCTTGCTTCAAGGTTTCCGCACGACGTACTTCCAATCGAACAGAGGAGTAGAATTTAAGCGCACGTCCACCAGGTGTTGTTTCTGGATTACCGAACATTACTCCGACCTTTTCACGAATTTGGTTAATAAAGATAGCCGTAGTTTTGGATTTGTTGATTGCACCAGACAGTTTACGTAAAGCTTGAGACATAAGACGAGCTTGAAGACCTACGTGAGAATCTCCCATCTCTCCTTCAATCTCTGCTTTTGGTACAAGTGCAGCAACCGAGTCAATAACAATCATATCAACTGCACCACTTCGTACTAACGCTTCGGCAATTTCAAGTGCTTGCTCTCCTGTATCTGGTTGAGATAATAGTAATTCGTCTACATTTACACCTAATTTTCTAGCATAAACGGGATCTAGTGCATGCTCTGCATCAATAAATGCAGCTTGGCCACCTTGACGTTGAGCTTCCGCAATCGCATGTAAAGAAACAGTTGTTTTACCAGAAGATTCAGGACCATAAATTTCAATAACCCTTCCTCTTGGATATCCTCCAACTCCTAGTGCAACATCTAAAGCTAATGATCCACTTGGAACCGTTGCGATTTTTTGCTCTGCTTGTTCCCCTAGTTTCATAATAGAACCTTTACCGAACTGTTTTTCTATTTGTTTTAACGCCATATCTAAGGCTTGTTTACGATCGCTCAACTTATTTCCTCCTTCAATTAATCTATCTCCATCATAACTTGTTTTTTGAGATTTAACAAGCAAAAAAGCGAATAAATGTTCCCTTTTTTTATGAGTAGGTAATTTGAGAAATGATAGAACACTAGAATGATTATTTAAAAACATTTCCATCTAGCTTTCCATTTTGCATTTTTATTACTTTAGCAAATGGAAAAGAAGTTCAAACCCTTTTTTCACGGTTCTATTTCGAATAGCAGATCGGCTACCCGTGAAGTGAAAGGTTTTTGTTATAGAGGGACCAGCGGCTTGTTGAATTCCAATCACGACCGTCCCAACCGGCTTCCCTTCCACACTATCTGGCCCTGCAATACCAGTGAAACTAATCCCTATATCGGCACCAGTTAACGCACGAACATTTTCCGCCATTTCTTTTGCAGTTTTGTTCACTGACGGTTCCGCTGCTAGTTAATGTTTTTTCTGATACTTGTAATAGCCCGCTTTTCACAGAGGTTTCGTAGCTCACAATCCCACCTTTAAACACAGAGGATGCTCCTTCGACTGCTACGACAGAGCTAGAAAATAGTCCCCCAGTTAGACTTTCAGCAGCAGCCAATGTCAACCCACGGGAAACGAATAGCTCTTTCACAGCTTGCTCAATACTCTGATTATCGAATCCATAAAGAAACGTACCCACTTTGTCCTTGATTAAGGATTCTGTAGACTGAATCAGGGCAGCAGCCTCTTCTTCCGTGTTTGCCTGGGCAGTTATTCTCAAGCCAACCTCACCTTCTGAAGCTAGTGGTGCAATTGTAGGATTGGTTTGGTTTTGTATAATCTGATATAAATCATGCTCCAATTGCGATTCTCCAATCCCAATAAACCGAAGCATTTTAGAACGAATAATCGATGTCAATGGAAAGTGTTGCTCTATATATGGAAAAGCTTGCTCCATGCAAATCGCTTTCATTTCACGCGGAACACCGGGCATAAAAATCCATATCGTGTCTTGAAAGTCCACCGCAATTCCAGGTGCCATTCCAGCACTATTGGCAAAAACAGTACTTCCTTCAAACACCCTTGCTTGCTTGCGATTATTAGGTGTCATCTCACGGTTTGCCTTTTCATAGAAAGCTTCAATTTTTCTCATGGTGTCGTTATCTTCAACTAGCCCGATTCCAGAAAGAGCTTGGAATGCTTCTCTTGTCAAATCATCATCTGTTGGTCCAAGTCCACCTGTCACCATCACAATATCCGCACGTTGACCTGCCAATTCAAACGTTTCTCTCACACGCTCTAAATTGTCACCAACAACGGCATGATGATAGACGTGGACACCACGGTTTGCTAGTTGCTCCGATAACCATTGAGCATTGGTATTGGAGATTTGTCCTAGAAGAAGTTCTGTACCAACCGCAATAATCTCAGCTTTCACACTCATTTAGAATCCCTCATCACATGCCAGTTTTTCACAAAGTAGTCAACGCCAGATACAACCGTAATGACTAAAGCCGCATATAAAGCAATCGTACCAAATGGGATAGTTGTATAAGAGAACGGGAAATTATGCAATAAAAGCACGGAAATCGCAATAATTTGAATCCATGTTTTCAATTTTCCCATTTGTCCAGCAGCTAAAATAGTACCTTCCCCGGCTGCAATTTGTCGAAGTCCAGTTACTGCAAACTCTCTACTTATGATAATGATCACAATCCAAGCTGAAGCTTGGCCCATCTCAACTAATAAGATTAATGCGGCAGATACTAACAGCTTATCAGCAAGTGGATCTAAGAACTTTCCTAAATTCGTAACTAAATTATGTTTACGAGCATAGTAGCCATCTATCCAATCGGTTGTCGAAGCAATAATAAAGATAAATGCTGCAACAAAGTCGGCCACTGGTAATACTTCATTCCCAATATCAATCGTTCCCCAATCAAAAGGGACACTTAATATAATAATAAAAATAGGAATCATAAAAATTCTTGATAATGTAATTCTGTTAGGGATATTCATGTTTTTTTCCTCCTGTCATGTACGAAACGCAACCCTTTCCAACCATTGGAAAGGGTTGCCACTACCTATTATTCTGTTGCACTTGCATTTAGATTGATCCATACTTGATGAATTTGTCCATTTTCAACTGTTTCTGGTAGCTGTAAATCCACCCCATTGACCGTTATTTTCAAGTCTCTAGGATTTCCAAAACGAAGGTGTACTCGTTCTTCTCCTGTCAGATCTATTTCTTGGGGAGCTTGAGCTGCAGCGAACATACCGTTGTAGAAGCTTTTCCCTTTATCATTTTCAATTTCCAACCAATGCTCATTATCCGTATTTAAAACGAGTTGAACAGAATCCTCCGCATTTACTAAGTCATAGGTTGTAACCCCCTCGGCACCATCGGTGGTCTCCTCCACTAGCTTTAATTCTGGTTCATTTGTTGGTTCTTCCGGTTGTTCCTCTGTATCATCGGCAGTTGTATCTCCGCTTCCAGTATCCTCTGTAGTATCCTCTGGTTTCTCTTCAGACGTGGAACCCGAATCTCCCACCAATACTTCATCTGGTCCACCAGTTTTTACTTGTTCTTCGCTCTTGCCGTCATCATTTGTAGATATAAAATACCAGACTAAAAAGAAAATGCCGACAATAAGTAATACTACAATTAATGTAGGTAAAAACGAAAAAATCGCTGGGCTTTTCGTAGAGGTAGTTTCATTTCTACTACGAACTCTAGAATATTGGACTGAACTTTCATTAGAGGCCTTTGGTAATTCAGAGGCGTGTTCTTCCATAAAAAGATCGGCATCTAATCCAACAGCTGTTGCGTACTCTTTTACAAAAGCCCGAACGTAGAAACTACCCGGCATTGCACTAAAATTCCCTTTTTCAATGGCTTGAAGATAACGTGTTTGAATTTTAGTTACTTTCTGGACATCTTCTAAAGATAAATTTCTTGCTTCTCTTGCTTCTTTTAACTTCGCTCCTAATTCCATATTTAACACCGTCCATCTTAAAAATCAAACATTGAAAATCCGTCTTGTTTTTCCATAACTGGTTTCTCAATAGGATCATATTTAATTTCTTCATCTTCCTCATTTCTCAATTCGATAATGTAATCAAAATCATCTAATTTATACTCGGTTTGTTGCACAAAAATGTCTGGATGTTCTACTACTTTCGTTGCTGGCAACCTCATGATTTCACGAACAAGCTCCCAATGTCTTTCACTCGCTCTACGCGTAGAAACAATCCCATCAATAATGTATAAATTATCGTCACTATATTCATCTTCAATAAGCTGATTTCGAATCGTCTGCTTTAACAAGGTGCTAGACACAAATAGCCAACGTTTATTTGCACATACACTGGATGCAACGATGGATTCTGTTTTCCCAACTCTGGGCATTCCTCTAATACCAATTAGTTTGTGCCCATCCTTCTTAAATAATTCAGCCATAAAGTCAACAAGTAAGCCTAATTCACTTCGTACAAAACGAAACGTCTTCTTATCATCTACGTCACTATGTATGTATCTACCATGTCGAACTGCTAATCGATCTCGTAGCTTTGGTTTACGTAATTTTATCACATTGATTGTATCCATTGTATCTAAAATTGATTTTAATCGAATAATTTGTTCATCTTTTCGTGATAGAAGTAGCATACCTCTTCGAGAGTTTTCAACGCCATTAATGGTGATGATATTGATGGATAGCATCCCAAGTAACGATGAAATGTCCCCAAGTAACCCTGGTCTATTATATTGGATTTCATATTCAAGATACCATTCGGTTTTCTCCACAATAGAAAACTCCTTCATCTTTCCATTTGAACACTCTGGAAAATTTTATGCTACCTTTTTATCATAAATGATTATGGCCTAGAAGAAAAGGACATAATTCGCATTTTTCAACAAAATCTGGAATAGATTTTTAAACCCATGAGTATATGGTTCGTTCCTACATTAAAATAAGGACGCTTGTTTAATCAAGTAAAAATTAATAAGAAAAGCCCTTGCTCAAACAAGGGCTTTCTCGGTGTTTATCTTCCGGTTCCGTCGTTTTGAACCATTTTCACCATAATATTAGCAATGGCATGCTGTTCATCTTTAGAAGCAGCATTCCATAGATCTCGAAGAACAGCTTCTTGGTCGTTTTTAGCATCTACTTGATTAGCAAGATAGCCACCGATTTCATAAGCAATCTCAGAGATCGTGTTTTGATTCATACCTTGACCTTCTGCTTGGTGTAAACGGTCACCAAGAAAGTCCTTCCAAGATTCAAAGTTGTCTAGTACAGACATTTTGACTCCTCCTTGTAGTTGAACGTTCATGCATAGGATGTGATAGATTCGAAATCCTTATACATGAAGGAGGCTTCTTTTTCATTTCTGTTTACCAGGCACCGGTCACTCGAATAATTTCACCTTGAATATATAGCTAGAACGACGATCAAGCAAAAAAGCAGCGACATGGGCGACATCCTCTGGAGTACCCGGACGATTTATTGGTATTTCATTAATTATTTGGGCTCGTTCTTCTTCGGATAAATGACGGTTCATCTTCGTGTCGATAAAACCTGGACTTATGCCATTTACCGAAATACCAGACATCGCAACTTCTTTTGCTAAAGCCTTAACAAAGCTATTTTGGGCTCCTTTAACAGTAGAATACATCACTTCAAAACTAGCTCCAACTTCGCCCCCATATGGAAGAAATCATGATGATATGTCCAGATTTACGTTGTACCATTTCTGGAAGAAGACGCTTCGTAATTCTCCAGGGTGCTTTAATATGAAGGTTAAGCATCTGGTCCATTTCTTCTAATGAGCTGTTCTGAAACATGCCAAAATGGCTCATTCCGCTCGCAAAAATAACGGAATCAACAGCCAAGTCTATTTGATTTACCAGGCTGTTCATTCCTTCTTCTTCTTGTAAATTGGCATGTAATACCTTTAATACAGACTCGTTAGGTAAAGTGGCGATTAATTGCTCCACCTTTTCCTTACCTTGATGGTAATGTAGGAGTAACCGGTGTCCCTCTTCGGCTAGCCTTAAAGAAATGGCAGCTCCAATATCACCACTTGCACCTACAATTAATACGTTCCCCATTTCCTTACTCCTTTGTTGGAACTACTTGGCAAACGGCAATCCGTTCCTCCGAAATCCATTTGTTTAAAAACGCATTGGCTTCTTCCACAGTTAGCGCTTCGATTTTAGGTAACACATTAAAGAAATCAATTCCCAATAAGTGATAGTGAATAAACTGATTGGACGTGAACTCTAATGAATTCATCGCTCTAAAGAAATGACCAATCTGCTTTCGCTTCATAATGTTAAATTCTTTTTCTGTTAGTGGTTTGTCCTTCATAGCTAAGAGCATTTCTTTTAGTTTATCCCCTAGTAGATCTGGCTTCTTCGTATTACCACCAATAATGCTAAATCCAAAATTCTTTTCTAAATTCGTCTCAAATTGAAAGCTATTATCAATCAAATCCAGATCATAAAGCTCTTGGTAATATGCTCCGCTCTTTGAAAAATAATGATCTAAAAGCATTTCGCTCAATAAATCTGCTGTCAAAAATTCATCGGCATCCTTATAGTTCATTTTTTCCTTCAAACCAACCAAACATTTAGATACAGAAACAGGCATTTCAATTACTTGTTTCTCTTTTGCTACAGTATTTGGCTCCTCTGGAAAACTGCGTTGAACAGGAGCCTGATCCGTAAAGCTTTTCTCCGCTTGATTATCCTTTATGAAGGCCATCATCGATTCTGGTTCAAAGTTTCCAGCAACGAAAAATGTCATGTTTGAAGGGTGGTAAAACGTTTCATAACAAGTATATAAGTCCTCCTTGGTAATGTTCGATATGGAATCAATCGTTCCGGCAATATCTATTTGCACTGGATGATGGTGATATAGACTTTGAATCGTTCCAAAAAAAGAACGCCAATCTGGTTGATCATCATACATCGTGATTTCTTGCCCAATAATCCCTTTTTCTTTTTCAACCGACTTTTCAGAGAAATATGGTTCCTGTACGAAATTTAAAAGCGTCTCTACATTTTTTTCTATGTTACTAGTCGCAGAAAACAAATAAGCAGTTTTCGTAAAAGATGTATATGCGTTTGCTGATGCACCCTGTTTCGTAAAATCCTGAAAGACATCACGGTCTTCTTTTTCAAACAATTTATGCTCTAAGAAATGGGCAATACCGTCAGGCACCGTTATCATCTCTTCTTTTCCTAGAGGTACAAAGGTTTGATCGATTGATCCATAATTCGTAGAAAAGATACCGTATGTTTTGGCCATTTCCGGCTTCGGAAGTAGAAAGACTTGTAAGCCGTTCGCTAATTTCTCGGAATAAATCGTTTCTTTTATTTGGTCATAGGTTGTTTTATGCATTTGCATTTCCCCCTTTACTCGTAAGAAAATACACGGTATCCAACTCCACTTTGTTGGCAACACGCACGACATCTTCCTTCGAAACGTTCTTTACTTTATTTAATAATTCTTCCGGTTTTAAGTCTGAAGCCGCAATGACTTGGTGGTATAACACTTCAATTAACCCAACTGGATGGTCCATCGTTTCAAGGAACTGATTTACGACAAGGTTTTTCACCTCTTCCACTTGCTCTTCGGTGAAATCACCACTCTTCATCGCTTCCATTTGTTCAATCATAATATCCTTTGCTTTTTGATAATCTGCTGGATTAATCCCACTAAACACTAGTAATAATCCTTTATGACTCTCTACTCTGGATGCTGCATAGTATGCTAAACTGTTCTTTTCTCTTACGTTAATAAACAATTTCGAGCTAGGAAATCCACCAAAAATACCATTAAACACTTGTAACGCTGCATAATCTTCATCATTATACGTTATATTTGTTCGGTATCCTAAATGAAGCTTTCCTTGCTGTACATCTTCTTTATCTACAATTTCTTGTACTTGATCTATTTGTTTCTGAGCAAGTCTGTTTTGTTTTAATGGGCTTTGTGATGTATCTCTAACAAAATATTTCGTTACGGTATCCTCTACTTGCTTGTTTGAAAAGTCCCCGAGCAAATAAATATCCATTTGATCTTCTTGAAGCAATTGTTGATAAAAGTGATATAGAGAGCTTTCGTTTAATTGTTCCAAATCCTCTTGATATCCATGAACATGTAGGTGATATGGTTCCTCTTTACACATTTCGTCCATTAAACGCATATTTGCATAACTCATTTTGTCGTCTTTTATCGCATCCATTTTTTGCTTTAATGTTACTTTTTCTCTACTCACAATTTTAGCGTCAAATGCTTGGCCATCCGCTTTAGGCTTAAAGATAATCTCACTAAGTAATTGAACTGCTTGATCTAGTAGGGATGTTTCGTTTGTTAAATAAGCTTCGTTCGCTACTTCCAGCCGGAAAGTAAGAATGTGCTGCTCCCCTTTCTTAGAACCATCAATACTTAACACAGCACCATATAAAGCATCTAAGGCTTGGCGAAGGCTTCTAGCATTTGGATATTTTTCTGTTCCTTGTTGTAGCACATAAGGAAGAATGGCTCGATTCGTGATTGTCTCCCTTTCAAGTGGCGCTTTAAATTTAACAACAAGATTCACGGTTTTATATTTTGTACTCTGTATGACATGTAAATTATAACCGTTCACATTTGTTGTTGTTTCTTGCACTTCTTGCATTTAAAATCCTCCCTTAAGTTGCATATAGTTCTTAGTATTAAAAATATAAATAAAACTATCCTATGTAGATGAAGATGGAATTGGTAACATTTTCACTTATTGTCATTCTAACGAAAAAAGGACCCGGTAACAAATACCGAGTCCCCCACAACTAAATTATTCTAACGACTACCTTTTACATATGGCTGTCCATTCGCTTTAGGTGCTTCCGCACGACCAATAAATCCTGCTAAAGCTAAGATGGTTAAAACGTATGGTGCGATTGTTAAATAAACGGCTGGCACATTTTCTAATAATGGAATACCGGAACCAACAACGCTTAAACTTTGGGCGAATCCAAAGAATAATGCTGCCCCCATTGCGCCAAGTGGATGCCACTTCCCAAAGATAACAGCAGCCAAGGACATAAACCCTTGTCCAACAATAGTTGCTTGTGAGAAGTTGTATGCGATTGTTAAGGCAAACACCGCTCCACCTAGTCCGCCAAGTGCACCAGAGATCATAACGGCAATGTAACGCATACGATTTACATTAATCCCATTTGTATCTGCTGCCATTGGGTGTTCACCTACAGACCGAAGACGTAATCCGAATGGTGTTTTATAAAGAATAAACCATGCTAAAAAGGCAAAAGCGATTGCTACATAAGATGTTACAAAAATTCCATCAAAAAAGAGTGGACCTAGAATCGGTATATCCGATAGAACTGGAATATCCGTTGAATAAAATGGTTTGTCTACCATGTCTGTTTGACCTTTTCCATACCATTGCTTCGTTAAGAAAACCCCTAATCCTAATGCTAAGAAGTTAATAGCTACCCCGCTTACGACTTGATCGGCACGGAAGGATACAGCTGCAACTGCATGAATAAGAGAGAAAATAGCTCCAACAACCATTGCAACAAGTATAGAAATCCAAGGTGTCACACTTCCTAACGTATCCTCAAACGTAAGATTAAACACAATTCCTGAAAATGCTCCAATAACCATTAACCCTTCTAAACCGATGTTAACGACACCGGATCGTTCACTAAATACGCCACCTAATGCTGTAAAAATAAGAGGGGCAGAATAAAACAATGCAATTGGTACGATGGATTGTAACGCGTCAAAAAATGCTGCCATTTATTTCCCCTCCTTTTTTAACTTAAGTATAGCCCAACGAATGATATAGCTTGAAGCCACGAAGAAGATAATTAATGCAATAACAATCTCCACTAGCTCAGACGGAACTTCGGCTGCTGTTGGCATGTTCAAGGAACCAATCTTCAGAACCCCAAACAAGAATGCTGCGATAATAACACCAAACGCATTATTACCACCTAGCAGGGCAACAGCGATTCCATCAAATCCGAGGTTTGTGAACGCAGAGTGTGTTGGCATGTAACCGAATGTTCCAAGTCCTTCCATCGCACCTGCTAATCCCGCAACACCTCCGGAAATGACCATTGCTAAAATAATATTTCCTCCAACATTCATCCCCGCATATTCGGATGCATGCTTGTTAAATCCGACAGAACGAAGCTCGTAGCCTCGTGTTGTTTTTTCTAATAGAAACCAAACAAAGAAAGCCGCTAAAAGAGCAACAATAATACCAAAGTGCATTCTTGAATAGCCAGTCATCTCCATTAACCAATTGGAAGCAAGGGATGCCGATTCTTTAATCGGTTCCGTGCTATCTCCACTATCCGTTAATACCTCACGTATCATAGCATTAGATATGTGTAACGCAATATAGTTCATCATTATGGTAATAATGACTTCGTGAACCCCTAATTTGGCTTTTAATATTCCAGGTACAAATCCCCAAATTGCACCAGCAAGTGCTGCCGCAATTAATGCAAGCGGTAGATGGATAATCATCGGGGCGTCAAACGCTGCACCTACCCATACCGCAGCAAGCCATCCTACAATAACTTGGCCTTCTGCCCCAATATTAAAGAGTCCGGTACGAAAGGCAAAAGCAATTGATAAACCAGTTAAAATATAAGGCGTAACTTGACGGATTGTTTCTCCAAAAAAGTAACTGCTACCAAAAGCACCATTCCAGAGCGCAATGTACCCTTGAATAGGGTTGTAGCCAAATACGAGCATAATGATTGCACCAGCAAGTAATCCAAGTAATACGGACACAACTGGAACGACTATATTAAATGTTTTGTTCGAAAACATTAGTTGCCACCTTCTTTCACTTGCCTGCTCCCAGCCATTAACAAACCAAGCTCTTGTTCATTCGTCTCTTCCGGCTTCACGTTTGCTACAATTTGACCATCAAACATGACTGCAATCTTGTCGCTAACATTCATAATCTCATCTAATTCAAAAGAAATTAACAAGACTGCTTTTCCTTTGTCTCGTTCCTCAATTAACTTTTTATGGATAAATTCAATAGCACCTACATCTAAACCTCTAGTTGGTTGTGCCGCAATTAATAAATCTGGTGAACGGTCCACTTCTCTTGCAATAATTGCTTTTTGTTGATTTCCTCCAGATAGCGCACGTGCTTGAGTGTATTCACTTGGTGTACGCACATCATACTCATCAATCAATTTTTTGGCATGATCGTAAATTTTACCGAATGAAAGAACCCCATTTTTGGCAAATGGTTTTTGATAATACGTTTGGAGAACCATGTTTTCTCCAATCGGAAAATCTAGGACAAGTCCAAACTTATGTCGGTCTTGCGGGATGTGGGCAACACCAGATTCTGTGACTTTTCTCGGTGGTAAGTTGGTGATTTCTTTGCCATTTAAGGAGACAGTTCCTTTATCTATTTTAGTCAAGCCGGTTATCGCTTCAATAAGTTCGGATTGCCCATTTCCATCTACCCCAGCTATTCCTACTATTTCTCCTGCCTTTACTTCCAAGTTAAGTCCTTTTACCATATCCACAGTACGTGCATCCTTCACCCAAAGGTTTTCAATTTTCAAGACAGCTTCCTTTGGATTTGCCGGTACTTTTTCTGTTTTAAAACTAACTTCTCTTCCTACCATGAGAGACGCCAATTCATTCGCATCCGTCTCAGAAACATTAACCGTTCCGATACCTTGCCCTTTGCGGATAACCGTACAACGATCACAGGACTCAAGAATCTCCTTAAGCTTATGTGTAATCAAGATAATGGAAATCCCTTGCTTCACTAAGGACTTCATAATTTCCATTAACTCCTTAATTTCTTGTGGAGTTAATACAGCGGTAGGCTCATCTAAAATAAGTACTTCTGCACCACGGTATAAGGTTTTCAGGATTTCCACACGTTGCTGCATTCCAACAGAAATATCACGAATAAGTGCAGATGGATCTACTTTCAATCCATAACGTTCCGAAAGCTCCGCTACTTCTTGCTCTGCTTTCTTCATGTCAATCCTACCCATTTTTTTCGGTTCACTGCCTAAAATAATATTTTGTGTAACAGTAAACGTATCCACAAGCATAAAGTGCTGGTGTACCATTCCGATTCCTAAATCGTTTGCAACGTTAGGATCGGTAATGTTAACTTTTTCCCCACGAACTCTTATTTCTCCCTTTTCCGGCTGATAAAGTCCAAATAATACGTTCATGAGCGTTGATTTCCCTGCGCCATTCTCTCCTAGCAAAGCATGTATTTCTCCATGCTTAAGTTGGATGGTTATATTGTCATTGGCCACAATACCAGGAAATTCTTTGCGGATGTTCAACATCTCGATCACATAGTTTTCCAAAGCTTCCACTCCTATCTAATCCCATGTCTTTTAAGAGTTAATCCATTTTTCGAGCATAAAAAAAGAAAAATATAATTGCATTATGCTTTTCCATGGCGATCCCTTTACCTTTGTGAGCAGACCAAAAAAATCACCAAATGAAAAGGCCGGAACTAACTCTTCATTTGCAGATTTTTAATTTGATGGAAAAAGGCTAGATGACTCTAGCCTTTTCCTAATCATTAAAGTGAATCAAGATATGTTTTTAATTCGTCTTCTGTAGCTGGAACTTCTACATCCCCATCAAGGATTTTTTGTTTCCATTCATCTACAGCTGTTGCGATCTCTTCAGTGAAAGCTTCTTCATTGGTTCTTGCTACTCCAACACCATCTTCTTGGATACCGTATTCCACAACTTCTCCACCTGGGAATTCGCCGTCCTTTGCCTTTTGAGCAACGTCTTGTACAGCAACGTCTACACGTTTAAGCATAGAAGTAAGTGTTACGTTTTGATCACCGATTTGTCCTTCTTCGTATTGGTCACGGTCAACACCGATTACCCAAACTTCTGCATCAGGATCGTTGTTTTTGATATCTTTTGCCTCAGCAAATACACCATTACCAGTTGCTCCAGAAGCATGATAAATTACATCTACACCTTTGTCATACATGTTGGAAGCAATTGCTTTCCCTTTTGTAGCATCTGCGAAAGATTCTGCATATTGAACTTGAACTTCAATATCAGGATTTACAGATTGAACACCTGCACGGAATCCAACTTCAAATTTTTTGATAAGGTCACTTTCTTCTCCACCAACAAAACCAATTTTGTTAGACTTTGTTTTCATAGCTGCAGCTACACCTGCAAGGAAAGAACCTTGGTGTTCTTTAAACGTAATACTTGCAACGTTATCTCCTTCAACTACGGAGTCTACGATTGCAAAGTTCGTGTCCGGATTTTGTTTTGCTACATCACCCAATGCTTCAGCAAGTTTGTATCCAATACCATAGATAAGGCTATAATCTTGTTGCACTAAACGGTTAAGGTTTGGAAGATAGTCCGCATCTTGAGAAGATTGTGCGTAATCAAATCCAGCACCTTTTTCTAATCCGTTCTTTTCACCAAAAGCCTTTATACCTTCCCAAGCAGATTGGTTAAATGATTTATCATCTACCCCACCTACGTCTGTAACCATTGCTACACTAAAATCGGAGCTAGCTTCTTCTGTGCCTTCTCCTCCGTTATCTTTTCCTTCATTACCAGTTGATTCTTCTTTATCGTCAGAAGAACCACAAGCTGCTAAGAATAATCCAACAGCTAGCAACATCGCTAAAACTAATAGAAAACGATTCTTTTTCAAAACTAACTACCCCCATAATATTATTTAATACTAGTTTGTAATTACTTAAAGAATTTCATACGACTGTTATGTATTAACCACCTCCTAAAAAGGAACTTTTTATTCTTAAGGTCTTTTTCTTAAGACATAAAAACTAAACACATCGGACCTAAAATAGTTGGATGAGTATAATACTGGTTCATCATCTTCTGTATAATGCATTTGCTTCAGAAGAAGCAACGATTGATCCGGCTCACAATTTAGTACAGGTGAAATAATTTCGTGGTAGCCTACTGGTTCTATGTACGTTACTGCATAGCTTATTTCTTTATTGCTATAGTCTTCTAGAATTTGAAAGATAGAATCCTGATTATGAACTTGTTCGAGCGGAATTAAAGACTCGTCCACTTTATCAATACAGTAGACAACTGGCTGTCCATCCGCCGTTCGAACTCTTTCAATTTTTGCAAGCGAGTTAATCTGTTTTGGAGAGAATCTATCTTTATCATCCTCAGTAGGAGTAACTACTTCTGTGGACAAATATTGAGAACCTGGTTTCCGGCCAGATTGAACAATCATATCTGTTACACTATTTAATTGCTCAATTCCCGAGGAGAAGATTGGCTTAGAGTTCACAAATGTTCCAACGCCATGTCGACGTGTAACGATATTGTCCTCCTCCAATAAACGTAATGCTTCACGTAACGTTGCTCTAGAGACACCAAGTTTTTTGGAGAGTTCAAATTCAGAAGGAAGCTTCTCCTTTTCCTTATATACTCCTACTTCAATGTCTTTCTTCATTTGATCAATGACCTGTAAATACAAATGGCGAGTATCTGCTTTTATTGACATGTGCTCCTCCTACATTTGTCCCAGAGAACTGACCTCTGACGTATGACTGATTGTCCGAAATAAATATAACACTTTTACTGTCATAAATAAATAGAAAATAGCGAAAAATATTCGAATAGTTCTATGACTTTTCGTCCAACGTGTCACACTATTTTATTTTTTAACGTTTCAACAGCGTAACGAATAGAGAGCGTTTTCAACAAAAACTGCGGGAAACGCAACTTAAAAAAGCCCAAACTATTTTGCAAATAGTTTGGGCTTTTTATATGGTTGCAAGTTTAAGATGATTTCTCTTCTGATATATCTGATACAAGCACTGTTCGAGGTTTACTTCCTTCATAAGGTCCTACTATTCCACGGTCTTCCATCGCGTCGATCAAACGGGCCGCCCTAGTATAGCCGATTCGGAATCTTCGTTGTAGCATTGACACACTTGCACTTTGCATTTCGATAATCATTTGTACCGCATCTTCAAACAATTCGTCTTCCACTTCTTGTTGTACGTCGTTTGTTTCTTCTGGAATCATATCTTCCTGGTATTGTGCCTTTTGTTGTTCTACACAATGATTCACAATGCGCTCTACTTCTTCATCGGATAGAAAAGCACCTTGAATTCTAGTAGGCTTGGAAGATCCAACAGGGATAAATAGCATGTCTCCTCTTCCTAGTAGTTTTTCAGCTCCACCGGAATCTAAGATTGTTCTAGAATCTGTGGCTGAGGACACACTAAACGCAATACGGGATGGTATGTTTGCTTTAATGACACCAGTAATAACATCTACAGATGGTCGTTGTGTAGCAATAATTAAATGTATTCCTGCTGCACGTGCCATTTGTGCCAATCTAGTTATTGCATCCTCCACATCTCCAGATGCTACCATCATGAGGTCAGCTAGCTCGTCGACAAGAACAACAATGTACGGAAGCTGTGGTTGGGTTTCCCCTTCTTGCTGATTATGTTTTTTAATGTACTCGTTATACCCTTCAATATTTCTAGTTCCTGTATCAGAAAATAGTTCATAACGTCGCTCCATTTCTGATACTACCTTTTTTAATGCACGAGAGGCTTTTTTAGCATCTGTCACCACTGGTGCTAAAAGATGAGGAATACCGTTATACACATTCAACTCTACTTTTTTCGGATCAATCATCATCATTTTCACTTCGTGTGGTTTGGCGCGCATCAAAATACTCGTAATAATGCCATTGATACAAACACTCTTCCCACTTCCTGTTGCACCGGCAACAAGTAGGTGCGGCATTTTATTTAATTCCGCCATAACTGCTTCCCCAGAAATGTCACGCCCTAATACGAAGGAAAGCTTGGATCCCTGATAAGTATGCTTAGTTTCTAATACTTCACGCATAGAAACGGTTGCCACTTCTTGGTTTGGAACTTCAATCCCTACCGCAGATTTCCCAGGGATTGGTGCTTCAATTCGAATGTCCTTCGCTGCAAGCGCTAACGCTAAGTCATCATGCAGATTTACAATTTTGCTTACTTTAACCCCAACATCTGGATACACTTCATACTTTGTAACTGCCGGTCCAACATGGACTTTGGTTACTTTTGCCTTTACACCGAAGCTTTGAAAAGTCCGCTCTAGCTTCTTCACAATGGCTTGAATTTGTGATCTTTCTTGATGCTGTGTGTTATGAACTGGTTCCGATAGCAAATCCATGGATGGCAGCTTGTAATCTAAATTTTCGGTTTCTGCCATTGGAAGGGACGTGCTAATCTCATCGGCTTCTTCTGTGTTTTCTTCTTTCTTCGTCTTTTTCTTTGTTCGCTTTGTTATGTCCGCAGAATAAGCAATATCCGGATAATCAGGCTCTGATGAATCCACAGTAAAGGTTTCAACAGGTATTTCCTCCGAATTCGGAGATTCCGTTTCTTCTTCCACCGCAGCCTTTTCTACCTTTTCTTTTTTCGCTTGTTGCTTCGCAGCCCTTTTTTGTATCATAGATTCTTTCATCTTCCTGACAACTTCCTTAATACCAATCCAACGCTTCACTAAGAACTCGCCGATAGAAAAGTCCGTCATAAAGAGTCCCCCAATAAAGATAGAGAACACAGAGACAATTTTCGCGCCTGCTGATGAAAATAAATAATAGCTAAACGCAAATAATAGTGCGCCTGATATTCCCCCACCTAGGTTTGTGGAATGAACTTCTCCATCAAGAAATGCCGCATATTGTGTCCAAGTCGTCTTAACAATAGAAGGTTCAACAGATTCTAGTAAAAGAGCTTCAAAAGTTTGAATATGCGTTAACAGTAATAGTCCTAAAAATATAAAATAAAACCCTGCGAGTTTTTTATGTAAGAAAAATGGAGATTTTCGCTTAATCATGAAATATAACCCGACCCACGTTAAAAATAAGGACGCTACAAAGTACCATATACCAAATAAAAAGCGAAAAAATATTTTCCAAACCTGCCGGAATAAGTCCTGAACTAATCGTACTTGCTCCACTTCCGAAAATAGCAAGAAACACAAATAAGATTCCAAGCAACTCAAACTTTACTTGTTGTTTTATTTGGGGTTGTTTCTTTCTACTTTTTCTTCTTTTTGCCATTTGTGTCACCCCTAAGCCTTTGACCTTGCTCTTTATTTCCTGCCATAATGATAAACCCTTGCCATTTTCTCTGACAAGGGTTATAGCTTTAAACTTCGAATGGTATTCGAGTCTATTATATCATATTTTTGTGATAGGAACGCCTTTTATCTAAAAAGGATTAACGTAAGATAGAGCCAGGTTGAAACGTTTGTAAAAGGAAATCATTAGGGTCAGTCGATAAAAGCTGTATGACTTCATAGCTTCCATCTTCACGTCGTTTCGCACAAACATTTTTTCCTTGTACTTGAATGACCTCTTGTCCTAAAAAGGACTTTTGATCCTCTGGGAAAATGTCTTCATGGCTTAATGGTGTGTATAAAATCATTGAACCAAGTCCTCTCCTTCTTGAGTGGCTTCAATCATTTCATTTAATTTAGCCATGGCCTCTTTCACTCCACCAATTTGGTCAATGAGACCATACTCCACCGCATCAGTACCAACAACATTTGTTCCAATATCTCTTGTTAGATTCCCTTTCTCAAACATGAGTTCTTTAAACTTCTGCTCCGAAATATTAGAGTGATTCATCACAAATTGGATAACTCGCTCCTGCATTTTATCTAAGTATTCAAAGGTTTGCGGCACACCTATTACAAGCCCCGTTAATCGAATCGGGTGAATAGTCATGGTTGCCGTAGGCGCAATGTACGAATAATCAGTGGAAACGGCGATTGGCACGCCAATAGAATGGCCTCCACCTAATACAATCGATACGGTTGGTTTCGAAATGGAAGCAATCATTTCAGATAAAGCTAATCCAGCTTCAACATCCCCACCTACTGTATTCAAGATTACTAATAAACCTTCAATTTTAGGGTTTTGTTCAATTGCAATAATTTGTGGAATTAAGTGCTCATACTTTGTTGTCTTATTTTGCGGTGGCAACTGAACATGCCCTTCGATTTGTCCAATGATAGACAACACATGAATATTTGATTCTGGGGCCTGTGCTACATTAGACTGACCCAGCTGTTGAATTTTTTGAACGAGTGATGATGCTTGTGGAGAATCCTGATTCTGTTCTTCCGGATTTTGTTTATCTTTCTCCATCCTTAGCACGCTCCTTTCCTGAACTTACTTGTTAGTATGAACAAGCCATTCCGGTTACATACAAAGGATAGCTAGAAGATTATCGATTCATGAAAGTAAAGGCGTCAGGACTTGGATCTATTAATGGTACCGTATCTTTTCCCTTTTTATTTTGATTGCTTTACCAAACTAGCTACTACTCCTACCTTTGCTTGTTATACTTGAAGCACACGCCAAACTCCCAGCCTTCATGTGGTGTAGCTTCTTTTTATTTTCTAGCAAAGGTACCTTTTAAAACAGGTACGCTTCTACACATCTTCGTATCATGATTATCTAACTTGTTTTCATTTACGCCACCAGCCACTCCATAGTTCGTATCATGTGGAAGTATTAAGAAGTGAGGAAAAACGTCTTCCTGTTCCTGTTATGAGTAAAGATATCTGGAAAAGAGTGCTGGCATAACACAGGAATGCAACTAAAGAATAAATCCTCATATACTAATAAAGTAGTCCATTACAAATTTAATCCGTTTCAATCACGCCACTCTTTTCCACTATATAGGTTAATTTGAGTCAGGCATTTGCTTGTTTACTTCTATATTTAAAAGTAAGACGGTTTCCGACTCTTCAATCATCTTTTGCTTATCTTCTTGGTTATTCCAATCCCTAATACTAGCTGCGTTTTTCAGAGTCCTTTGAGCAGCTAAAACCTTTGTTTCTCCTTCTTCAAGATAAATCTCTTCCTCTCCAATTGCATAATTAGCTATATATCCTCCAGCTGTTAACTCCATTGGGATAGGAATCTCTATAGGTTTCATCTTTATATTTGGTGCATAAAGGACTAATTGTTGATCTCCATCTTCCCCTTTTATTACTCCCACTCCCATATGCCCTTCTTCATATTGGTTAGGGCTCATACCGTAGGACAGTGCTGAGACAGGGTTAGACTCATATTCTTTGCCATTTTGATAGGCATCTATCCATATCTTTACCCAGGTTTTGTCCGCATGAGGCAAGGTTAAATGAAAATCTTGGGCCATCCCTATGCCTAAATCTTGGAACGTTCGGCTATAATTAGAATTTAGGTTCGCTTCAACCGTTGCAAGAGAATCTGATGAGCTTTTGAACCCGCCTATTGAGATTATACCAATGGTAATAACCGTAACTATACAAATAATAATAGATAGCCAGAAAAGTCTTCGTTCTTTCACAAAATCCCCACCTTACTTAACTAAAACGTGACATTCGGTATTCGTCTGCTAGAGTGGATAGCACTTAAAAAATATAAAGCTCCCAAGCAATAACAACTTTTCTCAAATAATTGTCCACCAATTGTATCTGCATTCCGAAGACAAATTCCGATAAAAGCATATATCATGCACATTGAAAACAAGCTTACAACAAATTTCTTATCCTTTAATGTTAGATAAAGAGTCAATGCAACAACAAAACTAGCACTAGCAAACATTAGAAAAGGAAAGAACGGAGCAAATTTTGCCGCATAAAGGAAATGGTCTAATTGCACAATGTCTGCTTCACTTTTGATTTCACCATGCCACCATGTGGAAAAGAACGCTGTATATTTCCACTCCCATGGATTTAATCTTATGGCACTTCCTTCATACCAACTCACAAATGTCGAAATTAACAGCACAACGATTGTCAAACCATATGAAAACAAGTATTTCATATCTCACCCTCTCCTTAAAACCATCCGATTCTACCAGCTAAAAAGAGCATATATGTATAACCTAATACTCCACCATGGAGGATACAGCCAGCAATAATCCATGCCCAACGCTTTATCAAAATAGAACAGAGAATTCCTGCAATTGATAAAACGGGCAAGCACAAGAACATCTAAAAGTAGATCTACATGCGGTCCTCTAGATACAACAAACAAAAATAAAGATAACCAGCTAAACTTATCCTATCCCCCCTCCACTCGGCGGCCCGTTTCGATATGAGTTTGCTCTTTCTTGTTCCATTTTTGCCTCTTTTGATAGTTGAGTGGGCTTATAACCATTTTCTCGTTTTTTTCTTCTCCGCTTATCCAGCAGAAGTAGCGCCCAAAAGACAACACCAATTATAATAATCCATACAAGATTCATTAGCATTTAATCACCTTCTATTCTAGTTGATAAGCTGCAAGTAATATAAGAAAAAGTCCACATCCTTTTATAAGAAGTTGCCACTTCGCTTTTGAGTATTCGAAATTCAGTATGTTCATATTTTCTAGATTTCCGAAACGATGCGTAAAAAATTTTGCCAATTTATCTGCAAAAAGAAAACCATACACACCCATAATACCTAATACATAAAAAATAAATGGCCCTCCTTTCCCACTCACTACTTCCAATCTTTTTGATATTACCCTCTTCTTTTCATTGTACTAAAATATACGGCTGATGGAAGAATATTTCCATAAAAAGTTCTTGTATTACCTGATGTTGGATATAAAAAAACGATGACTTCTCAAAAAAAGTCATCGTTGCCTGGTTCTTATCATATCCATGATAATATCTCTAATAATTTCTTTTGTTCTTCAGATGAAAGATCTATAAGTGGTAGTCTCACCTTTCCAACATCTAGACCTTTGGCCGTTAATGCAGCTTTTACTGGTGTTGGAGAAGGTGCGATAAACATTCCTTTCATAATTGGTTGGATGCTGCGATGTATGGTCGCGGCTTCTTTCACATTACCTTGCTCATACGCTTGAATCATAGCTTGCATTCTATCCCCAATAATGTGAGCCGCAACTGAAACTATTCCTGTACCGCCAATAGATAAGATAGGCAATGTTAGATTATCGTCTCCACTGTATAGTGAAAAGTCATCTGGTGTATGTTCGATAATCGTAGTAATGGCATCTAAATCACCAGTTGAATCTTTTATAGAGACAATATTTGAAATGTTAGATAGTTCAATCACCGTCTCCGGATTGATTCGAACCACAGAACGACCCGGTATATTATAGAGCATAATTGGCAGAGATGTTTGGTTTGCTACTGTACGAAAATGTTCCAATAAACCTTGCTGACTTGGTTTATTATAATAAGGTGTCACCAATAAGGCCGCATCTACTCCAACAGCTTCCGCTTCTTTCGTAAGCTGAATGGTTGCCTCTGTGTTATTACTACCAGTACCCGCAATGACAGGAACTCGTTTGTCTACCACTTCTACAACATGCTTAAACAAAGATAGTTTTTCAGCATGGGATAACGTAGGAGATTCCCCAGTCGTCCCTGCAATGACCAATCCATCTGTACCGTTATTTAACAGATAGTTGACCAATTCTGTTGTTTTGTCTAAATCTAGGTTCCCCTCCCTATCAAATGGGGTAACCATTGCTGTTAAAACCTTGCCAAAGTACATTCTTTTGTTCCCCTTTCATTGGTATCATGCAGGGTAGGTAGATACGAGGTTGAGACAAAAGTATAGTAAGCAATAAAAAAACGAACAATTATCATTAGTGCCTATACCCCGCTCCGGAAATATACACGCTTTCCGCGGGCGGCTGGTGAGCCTCCTCGTGCTGACGCACTGTGGGGTCTCACCGATGCCTTTTTTCCCGCAGGAGTCTACGTATATTTCCGGAGCTAGTATAGGCTGTTATTCGGCTTTTCGACTTATACTTTTAACCCAGCCTCGTTTTTATTTTACTATGTTTATTTGGATATTATTGTACATTTAATTCAAACGTATTGTGAAGGGCATTGACAGCTGGAACAAGGTCATCCTGATGAATGAGAACCCAAATGGTGGTGTGACTATCTGCGGATTGTAGAATCTGTACGCCAGCATCTGTCAAGGTTTGAACAATTCTCGCCGTAACCCCAGGTACTCCTGTCATACCAGCACCCACAACAGAAACCTTGGCACAATTCTTTTCTAGCATTGGTGTGTAGCCCAATTGATCTAAAAGCTTAACCGCTTGTGCCGTAAAGATTTCGGGAATCGTGTACACAACACCTGTTGGTGAAATATTGATAAAGTCTACAGAAATACCAGCTTCTGCCATTACTTTAAACACTTCAGATTGTAAGTGGTACGGTTCTTCATTCGCTTCTACTTTAATTTGCGTAATGCCAGACATATGAGCAATCCCTGTTACAAGACGGTCCGGAATGTCTTTTCCTTTGACATCATCACGAGAAGACGTAACCAAGGTTCCTGTGTATTTAGAATGGGTAGATCTTACTCGCATAGGAACCTCTGCTTGCATCGCGATTTCTACTGCGCGAGGGTGAACCACTTTCGCTCCTTGATAAGCAAGGTTGCAAATTTCTGTATAAGTGACAACATCTAATGTCTGCGCATCTTCTACAACTCTTGGATCAGCAGTCATGATACCCTCTACGTCAGTAAAAATATCGATGTAATCTGCTTCTAGTACTGCACCAAGTGCTGCTGCAGAAGTATCACTTCCACCTCTTCCAATTGTCGTTATTTCTCCATCTTCGGTGGCACCTTGGAATCCAGCTACGACCACCACATCATGTTCTTTTAATTCTCTTCGTACCCTGCCGACTTCCATCGCTTTAATCTTTGCCTCTGTAAAGTCTTTACTCGTCACAAAACCTGCTTGAGCACCCGTTAAGGCAATTGAAGACAAGTTTTGTTCTTTTAGTTCATTAGAAAAAACGACAGATGAAATCGTTTCTCCACAGGATAAAAGTAAATCTTGTTCACGTTTGCTAATGTTCGTATTCGGGAATCCAACAAGACCCAATAAAGAATCTGTTGCATAAGGCTGTGGATGTCTCCCCATAGCAGCAGACACTACCACAACTACTTTATAACCTTCTAGTACCGCCGATTTTATATGATCAATTGCATTCGCGCGTGTTTCTGCATTCTGGACGGACGTTCCGCCAAACTTTTGTACTAATAATTTCATGAATTCGACACCTCTAATTTACAGCAAATTGTTTTTGATAAGACTTTCTGCTATTTGTACAGAATTCCACGCTGCTCCTTTTAGAAGGTTGTCGGATACTACCCATAAATGGAATCCTTTCGGGTTATCTAGGTCTTTACGAACACGTCCTATGAACACATCGCTTTTATTAGCTGCACTAAGTGGAGTTGGATACACTTGCTCAGAAGGGTTATCTTCCAGTACAACACCCTCTGCGGATTGCAATACTTTGTGTAAATTTGCCACTTCTAAGCCATCTTGATTCAATTCAATATAGACACTTTCTGCATGAGAAGTAACAATTGGGAGACGCACACATGTAGCAGAAACATGAAGCTCTGGTGCATGCATTATTTTTTTCGTCTCATTAATCATTTTCATTTCTTCAAACGTATAGCCATTCTCTTGGAATACGTCGATTTGTGGAAGTGCATTAAAAGCGATTGGGAAATGCTTTTTATCTCCTTTAACAGGTAAAATTTCCGCATTGGCTTCCTTGCCATCTAACATGTCTCGTGCTTGGTTGCGAAGTTCTTCCGATGCAACCGTACCTGCTCCTGAAACCGCTTGATACGTGGACACAATAATTCTAGACAAGCCATATGCATCTTGTAGTGGTTTTAAAGCTGCTACCATTTGAATAGTAGAACAGTTTGGATTTGCAATAATTCCATTATGTTTCTTCAAATCCTCTTCATTTACTTCAGGTACCACTAACGGAACCTCTGGATCCATGCGGTATGCACTTGTATTGTCTATGACAACTGCACCTCTTTTTACTGCTTCAGGAGCTAGTTTTTTAGATACAGATCCTCCTGCTGAAAATAACGCAATGTGTATGCCTTCGAAGCTTTCAGGTGTTGCTTCTTGGACGACATACTCCTCACCTTTAAAGTTTATTTTAGTACCAGCAGAACGGCTGGATGAAAGTAATGTTATGCTTTCAATTGGAAAATTCTTTTTCTCTAATGTTTCCAACATTTTTTGTCCTACTGCTCCTGTTGCGCCAACCACGGCAACATGATAGCCTTTTAGATTTTCCACTAATTTTTTCTCCTCTCTCTTCTTCTTTCTAGTGTAATTGTTTCATTAATAATATATTTTAACATACTCTTACACTAGGAAGGTACAGAAAGGGTAATTTTGATTGGCTCTTTACCATATTCTCCACTACCGCTCGAAGATCTGCTATTTAAAGCATTCTCACCAAGTTAACTCACACAGCAGTTGAAATACAAGATGAACCTTTCCAATTCTTCTTTTCCCTTTCGTGTATTTCAACTGCGCTGGGCAGAAAGAGTCTATTGGGATTTCATTCGTTCTATAATAACGGGTTGAATTTGTTTGAACTCTAAGGCTTCTTCTACTGTGTCAGATAACAATTCCATGTCCGATACCATGGAATTCGGTTTCTTAATATAGTCGTCTTGACCATAAGGAATGAAGTAAATTAACTTTGTAGCCATGAGTCTCATTAAATTAACTCCGTTTAAACCTAGTGCATCGTTCGTTGAGATACCTAATACAACAGGATTTCCATTTCGAATAGTAGCTTTAGCTGCCATTAATACCGGATTATCCGTAAGACCATTTGCTAGCTTACTCATGGAGTTACCAGTCAATGGAGCAATAACCATACAATCTAATGGAGCTGCAGGACCTAAAGGCTCTGCTTCTGGAATCGTTGTAATTAAGTCCTTTCCAGTGATCTCTCTAATTCGTTGAAGGTGATCCTTTGCTTTCCCAAACTTTGTATCTGTGTTCTGTACAGTGTAGGATACAACAGGAACTACATCAGCTCCTTGTTCTACCAATTTTTCGATCTGTGGAAAAACCGCTTCATAAGTGCAGTGAGATCCTGTTAAACCAAAACCAATTCGTTTCCCTTTTAACGACATGACTTTAAAGACCCCTTTCTTCTTGATGTTCCTTTAGGACCTGCTCAACAACTGTACCAAGTATTTCCCCTGCTGTTTTTGCAGCCACAATTCCCGGTAATCCTAACGCATGAATTGCCTTGATACCTCGTTTATCAGCATATTCAAAATCTGTTCCACCAGGTTTTGAGGCTAGGTCAATAATTAACGCATGGGCCATCATCGGTTTTATAACATCATCCGTTACGACTTTGGCCGGTACGGTATTAATAAGAATGTCACAATTAGGAGTATATGAAGAAAGTTCATTCATGTGAAAACCTGTTAATCCCATTTCAATGCTTCGTGCAATATCTTCTTTGTTGCGCGACCCGACAAACACTTTCGCACCTAATGCAGAAAATTTGCTTGCCACACTCATTCCAACTCTTCCAAGTCCTAAAACAATGACATTGGAACCATGGATGGTGAAATCTGTATGTTGAATAGCCATCATAATAGTACCTTCTACGGTTGGAATCGAGTTGTATATTGCAACATCATTCCGTCCCATAAGTGGAATTAATCGAATTCCTGCTTGTTGTGCATTCTCTCTCAGATAATCATTGGCAATACCACTAAAGATGACACAATGGTCGGGCAGTTGCTGTAACCAGTCTAGTGTAATCTGAATTTTTTGGTCAGAAAAAGTGGTTTCGATAAAACCTTGATCATCTGTACCAGGAATAGGAAGAATAACTGCGTCTAACTGGTTAACACGTAAATCATCCATTTCCACTTGATTTACACCGGTATATCCTTGGTTTAAATGATCAAATCCTACTACTTGTATATGGATATCCTCTGATTTAGATAATTGTTTAATCATTTGTAGATATCTTGCATCACCGCCTATAATAGCGATGTTCTTGTTTGATTTCATGTTTTCACCTCACCTGGAGTTAAACTTTTCAATTTATAATATGACGAATAACATGCAAAGTGAATTGCAAGTGCCCTTGTTTCTTGAAAAATGGTTGCTTTCCCCTGCTGATTTCAAAAGAAAAGAAGTACATTACCAGTATAGGCAGATGTACTTCTTCCTGTGTTTGTACCACTCTATTTTTTTGGGTCAATAATAATCATGTCATCCCCTATTTTTTTTATATCTTTCCAGTCCATCCGGACTTGATCCCCTTCCTTTTTCATTCCAAACCACTTATAGTTTGGCACGATAAAGGACTCAATCTCCCCCGTTTTTTCATTTAATTCCAGGTCCGTTTGGCCTAGCATTCCGAGTCTAGACCCATTTCGAACATCGACAATTTCTTTGCCGCTCAATTCTCGATATCTCATTTACACTCCTCCTCTTCTCCCTATTAAATGTATGCGAGAGAGGAGGTCCTATGCCGAGTTATGGTGCGAACCCATAAAAAATTAAGACAAAGCAGAACAAGGCGATATACCCCATCCCGAAGGAAACCGTAATGATAAAGATAGATAAAAATACTCTTAATCCTTTTGGATAAATGTTTTTTACCCCTCTTAAACTTACATATATAACGATGATGACCATTGGTATCAGATAAAAGTAACCAAACGTACTAATCCAATCAAAATGTGTCGCGAATCCTTCCTTTGGAACTGGCCCATTCTTCAGATGAAAGTGGTTTGTTATGTACCAATCCCCGAAAAGGAAAATAGCAGACAAGGCTACATAATAGCCCAAAGCAATCCACTTCAAGATTTTATTTACTTTTTTTAATAAAGAGTTAGAGAGAAGCATAAACAACAATAATGTGATAATCCCCATCTTTCTTTCCCTCCTAAAAAAGCACATCTTCTATGAATCGAAGATGTGCTTACATTTACTTATGCGTCTGAAGAAACTAATGCGCTTGAAAAAGGCTGTGAAAAGATATCTTGAATGATTTGATTAGTACTTTCCATGGTGACAGCATCAATTTCCTCCACCATTTCATCTAACGTACGGTGCCGTTGAAGAATTAATTCATTCTTTCCATTACGACTCATTCTACTATTCGTACTTTCCAAGCTCAGCATTAAGCCTCCCTTGAGCTGTTCTTTACTATTTTTCAATTCTTTCTCCGTTAACCCATGTTGGATAAGGTTCTCAATGACGTCTTCAATCGTTTTTCTCAATAATGGAAGTTGTTCATTTCCCGTCCCCGAATAAATGGTTAATAGACCACTATCCATGAATGTGCTATGGTATGAAAAGACGGAGTAAGCTAATCCTTTTTTCTCCCGAACTTCTTGAAATAGGCGAGAGCTCATACTTCCACCTAACACATTGTTCATAACGATTAAACTGTACATTTGGTCATGCGCAAGTGGCAAACCGTTGTAGCCTAAACAGAGATGTGCTTGTTCTGTCTCTTTCTTTCGGACAATTTGTTCCGTTAAGAATGTTGGTTTCTCTAATTCTCTGTTACTTTCGGTTCCTTCATATGTACCAAAATGACTCTCAATCTGTTTCATAAACTGTTCATCTACATTACCTGCAACCGAAATGACCACATTATCTGGACGGTAGCGTTGATCCATATAGCTACGCAAATCAGTATCTTTAAAAGATTGTAAGGTTTGCTCCGTCCCTAAGATTGGGTAACCTAACGGATGCTGTCCGTAAGAGGCCTGGGATAGTAAATCATGAACAATGTCATCTGGCGTATCATCTGCCATTTTAATTTCCTCTAATACGACTTTCTTCTCGCGTTCCATTTCCTCCGCATCGAAGGTAGAATTGAAAAACATGTCCGCTAGTACTTCTAAGGCAAAATCTTTATGCGTATCTAATACCTTTGCATAATAACAGGTGTACTCTTTAGACGTAAATGCATTGACCTGTCCACCGATTGCATCAAATGCTTCTGCAATATCCAAAGCAGACCTTGTTTTCGTTCCTTTAAAAAACATATGCTCAATAAAATGAGAAATCCCATTGATAGGAGCTGTCTCATTTCTAGAACCTGTTAGAACCCATACACCTATTGTTACGGAACGTACGGATGGGATGTGTTCTTGTACTATTCGTAATCCATTTTGACAAGTGTGTCTTAGTAGCAAACTATTTCCTCCTATTACTGTATAAACAGCATACAACTAACAATCAAAACCTTTTTTCACTCAATAAACGTGCAACTGTACCTAGTTTATACTTTTTTTCTTTAATATTCAAAATTAAGTCTTCTAGACCTCGTTCAATGACATCAGTTGGATGCATCAAAATCATAGCCCCAGGATGTAGTTTACCCATAACACGGTTAACCATAACGTCTGTCGTAGGCTTCTTCCAATCGATTGTATCCACTGTCCATAGGATTGTTTCCATGCCTTCCTCGGCCGCAAGCTTCACAACCTGATCATTCATACTTCCACTAGGAGGAGCAAACCATTTCGGACGTTCACCTAATATGCCCTCTAAAATCTCATTAGTCTTGACGATTTGCTCTCTATTTTCTGCATCCCCTAACCGACTCATATCAGGATGGTTATATGCATGATTTCCGATTAAATGTCCTTCCTCTTGAATCATTTTAACAAGGTCTGGGTTTTTCGAAGCCC
This sequence comes from Radiobacillus deserti, assembly GCF_007301515.1. Taxonomy (GTDB): domain Bacteria; phylum Bacillota; class Bacilli; order Bacillales; family Amphibacillaceae; genus Radiobacillus; species Radiobacillus deserti. The sequence continues at coordinate 1,624,145 of NZ_CP041666.1, read as the reverse complement.
ATTTCCCTTCAATAAAGAAGGTTGCTTTCACTTTCTGTTTCTTTAATGTATTTAAGATACTTGGAATGTTATCTTCTCCCCAAGCCACGTTAATTAAGAAAGCTACCATTTGTTTGTCTGGATGTCCCCGATAAATAGGAGACGGAGGTAGGTCCTTTAACGTTACCTCTGGTTTCACTTGGTCATAGACTAAGAGGGTTTCATCAAACCTTCCTTTTTCCTTCATCTTTTTATAGGATGCTTCAATATTTACTTTTATCCCATTTCTACCTGGCATCTTCTTCCACACATCATGAATTTTTGCATTTTCTGCAGGTTCTTCGTACTCTTTGCTTTTTTCCTTAATAGTCTTCAGAAGAGTATTATCTTCACTTACAGGCACTATATGATGTATGCTAGATAAATCATTTAAGGCAAATGGATTTGGTTTCACTTGATAACCAATCGCAATGATCAGGAAAAATGCTAATAATTGCATAAAAAAACGATTCCAACGGTTCATTCAATTCCCCTCCTCGTTTAAACGATATGATTAGCGAGGACAAGGTAGAACGAATATGGAAGGAATCACAAACCGGAATTTTACTCTAAATAAAAAGAAACTGGCATGCCAGCTTCTTGCGTGTTGTTACGAATTTTGTTTTTCCTTTTCTTCCTTTAAAACAGCTTTACGAGAAAGATTGACACGTCCTTGGTTGTCGATTTCTTTAACCTTCACCATGATTTGATCTCCGAGTTTGACAACATCCTCGACTTTGTTAATTCTTTCTTCTGCCATCTCTGAAATATGAACAAGCCCTTCTTTTCCTTTAAATAGCTCTACAAATGCACCGAACTTCTCAATACGTTTAACTGTACCAAGATACATTTCGCCAACTTCTACTTCACGAACAATGTCTTCGATAATTTTTTGAGCCTTTTTGTTCATTTCCATTTCTGTTGAAGAAATAAAGACCGTTCCGTCTTGCTCGATATCAATTTTTACACCAGTGTCTTCAATGATCTTATTAATTTGTTTCCCACTTGGTCCAATCACATCACGAATTTTATCTGGCTTAATGTGCATCGTAAGAATTTTAGGTGCGTATTTAGAAAGCTCGTCTTTTGGTGCATCAATCGTCTCAAGCATATGCTTCAGAATCTCCATACGCCCTTTTTTCGCCTGTGTTAACGCTTCTTCTAAAATTTCTCTAGATAGACCTTCAATTTTGATATCCATTTGAAGAGCTGTAACCCCTTTTTCAGTTCCAGCAACTTTAAAATCCATATCTCCAAGGAAATCTTCCATCCCTTGAATATCAGTGAGGATTGTATAATCTTCACCAGACTTCACAAGACCCATTGCAATCCCAGCAACTGGAGCCTTGATTGGGACACCCGCATCCATCATTGCTAATGTGCTTGCACAAATACTCGCTTGAGATGTAGAACCGTTTGACTCTAGAACTTCAGACACAAGGCGAATCGTATAAGGAAAATCCTTCTCAGAAGGTACGACTACTTCTAAAGCACGTTCTCCTAATGCACCATGTCCGATTTCACGACGACCTGGTCCTCTAATTGGTCCTGTTTCTCCAACACTAAAGGATGGAAAATTGTAATGATGCATAAAGCGTTTAGATTCTTCTAAATCCAAACCATCTAGGATTTGTACGTCCCCTAGTGCACCTAACGTACAAACACTTAACGCTTGCGTTTGTCCACGTGTGAATAATCCAGAGCCATGCGTTCTAGGTAAAACACCTATGCGAGAGGATAAAGGCCTAATTTCGTCAATCTTACGACCATCTGGACGAATTTTTTCCTTTGTAATTAAACGGCGAACTTCTTCTTTGACCATTTTGTCTAAAACCATGTTCACTTGTTTAAGTGTATCCTCTTCTGCTTCTTGCTCTTCGTATTGTTCTACGATCGCTTTTTTAGCTTCATTAATCGCATCTTCTCTTGCGTGTTTTTCTTGAACTTGTATAGCTTGTACTAAACTAGCTTCTGCTTTTTCTTTTACTTCATTCACAATTTCATCATCTAGTTCAAACAGCTTTACTTCCATCTTTTCTTTCCCAACAGCTGCAATGACTTCCTCTTGAAAAGCAACTAAGCGTTTGATTTCTTCATGACCAAACATAATTGCTTCGAGCATGATTTCTTCTGGAACTTCTTCAGCTCCCGCTTCCACCATGTTAATCGCATCTTTTGTTCCGGCAACCGTCAAGTGAAGGTCACTTTTCTCTTCTTGTTCAATGGTTGGGTTGATAATGAATTCTCCATCCACTCTTCCAACGATAACACCTGCAATTGGGCCCCCAAACGGAATATCAGAAATCCCTAAAGCTAAAGAAGAACCTACCATTGCAGCAATTTCTGTGGGGCAATCTTGATCCACACTCATGACAGTACTAATAACTTGTACTTCATTTCGGTACCCATCTGGGAAAAGCGGACGAATTGGACGATCAATTAGACGCGATGTTAATACCGCTTTTTCACTAGGACGACCTTCTCTTTTAATAAATCCACCAGGAATTTTCCCAACTGCATACAAACGTTCTTCGTAGTTCACAGTTAAGGGAAAAAAGGGAAGATCTTTAGGCTCCTTAGAGCCTGTTGCAGTTGCTAATACAGAAGTATCTCCATATTGCACCATGCAAGCGCCATTTGCTTGCTTTGCAAGCTCTCCAATTTCAACGGAAAAAGGTCTTCCAGAGATTTCCGTGGAGAACACTTTCTTATCTTCTGCCATATTGTTTTGTACTCCTCTCAATCAAAAAATTAGTGCTCTGACAATAGGTTGTACTAAAAGGTGAAAATTACAACCTTCTATGCTACCAACTTGTAGAGAGCTATGTATAATTTTACGTATAGAAAAAGCGGGAATAATCCCGCTTTTCTTACAAAACTTAACGACGTAAGCCAAGTTTTTTAATTAACTCGCGATAACGTGTTACGTCTTTATTACGTAGGTAGTTTAACAAGTTACGACGTTTCCCTACCATTTTTAATAGACCACGACGAGAGTGATGATCTTTTTTATGAACACGTAGATGCTCGTTTAGGTTAGTAATCTCTTCTGTAAGGACAGCGATTTGAACCTCTGGAGAACCAGTGTCATTATCATGCGTTTTGTATTCATTGATAATCTCGTTCTTACGTTCTTGTGTTAGTGCCATCCTGTTCACCTCCTAATATTATGTGTCATCCCCTGACTCCTAGCAAACGTCGGAGTCTCGTTATGCCAAGAGCAGGTTTCCGTAATACAGATTAACTCTTTTTTTACAAAAATGCAAGTTTTTCTATGAAGTCGTTGCTAGAAGCTTTCTACTCATTTCCTCATCCTGATGGATTTGTGCGATTAAATCCTCAATATTGTCATACTTTTCTTCATCACGAAGGAAAGAGCGCCACTCTATTACTAATTCTTGCCCATAAATCTCTTGATTAAAATCAAAAATATTCACTTCAATACGAGGTCTTTCATGAACGGTGTCAAAGGTTGGGTTGTAGCCAAGGCTAGCCATCCCTTTTTCTCGCTTTCCATTGTGTACTACTGTCACAGCATAGACCCCTGTTTTTGGTAGCAAATAGTCATCTGATACCCGGATATTTGCTGTTGGAAAGCCAAGTTGACGTCCTCTTTTTTCCCCGTCTACAACTATTCCTCTTGCAATGAGTGGTCTTCCTAATAAATCATTCGCTTCCTCGATTTTTCCTTCTTCTAGCAATGTACGGATTCTAGTAGAGCTAACCTTCTCCCCATTCTGCTCCACCTTGTCGATAACTGTATAGGTAAAATCTCCTGCAGCATGCTCTTCTATAGTAGCCATGGAGCCTTTCCCCATATGTCCATAGCTATAATCAAATCCAGCTACTAAATGTTGAATGTTAAGCCCTTTTATATAATGATTGATAAAATCCTGAGGAGCCACTTTTGACAACTCTTTTGTAAAGTCAATGATATATAAAAAATCAACATTCATCTGTTCCAAAATTGCTTCTTTTTCCTTGATAGGTGTTAAGTATCTTACAACCTGGTGATCCTTTCTTAGAACAACCTTAGGATGTGGGGAAAAAGTAATGACAGCACTCTTCATCCCTCTGTATTTTGCTGTATCAACAGCTGTACAAATTAATTGCTGATGTCCTTTATGAATCCCATCAAAAAAACCAATAGCAGCTACCGTCTCTGGATTTGCAGAACGGTCTATGACCTCTGGATAGGACAATCTTATCGTCTTCATGCATTCACCTACATTTCCCCCTGTTTTAGTACACGAACAGGTTTTATTTCTTCTGTTTTGTCTGGATGTATTTGATATATAGCCAATAATTCACCTTTGTATTCCACACGAAAAGGTTTATTCTCTACAATATTATCAGGTCTTTTCCGCTTTTGGCCTGTCAAAATTTTTTCTACTTCATCTTTGTTTATTTCTAGAACAGGTAAATGGTCAACACCTTTTTGTATCGGTGCCAGTAACGCTTCCTTTTCACCAGCAGCAACGGCTTCCTCACATTCTTCGATGGTACATGTATCTGGAGTAGTAAATGAGCCTGTAGCTGTACGAACAAGATGAGACATATGTGCGGGAAAACCAAGTGTCTTTCCAATATCAACACATAGTGTTCGTATGTATGTACCTTTTGAACAAATGATGTTCAAGGAAATACGCTGGGTTTGATTGTTTTCATCAAAAGAAGTCTGTTCCCTTTTATACTGTATGTCATAGATTTGCACATGTCTAATAGGACGCTCTACTAATTTTCCTTCTCTCGCGTATTCATATAGCTTTTTGCCATTCACTTTGACTGCCGAATACATAGGTGGCACTTGTTCGATTTCGCCTTTAAAGGTGCGTAAAGCTTGAAGAATACGTTCGTCCGATACAGGCTCTGTCACACCTTTTCTCTCCACCAGCTTACCAGAACTATCTTCCGTTTCTGTAGAAAAACCTAGTAAAAGCTCTGCTTCATATGTTTTTTTTGTATCCGTTAGAAATGGAACAATTTTTGTTGCTCGTCCAATACAAATTGGCAGCACACCTTCCACGTCAGGGTCTAATGTTCCAGTATGTCCGACTTTTTTTGTTCCAAAAAGCCTTCTCATTTTCATAACACAATCATGTGAAGTCCAGCCCTTTGGTTTCCATAATGGTAAGATGCCATCCACGTTGCCTCCTCCTTCCTAAGCTATAGTATTTATTATCTTAATAGGACAAAGATAAAACCCTTGTTATGGGGTACAAGGGTTTTATCAAGTATTCCTATTCCTTATTGTCGTTTAACTCGCGAAGGATATGCTCAATACGATTTCCTTGTTCAATCGCTTCGTCAAACTCAAAAATAAGTTCTGGTGTTTTACGAAGGCGAATCCTTTTTCCAATTTCGGAACGGATAAACCCTTTAGCTTTTGCAAGTCCTACAAGTGTATCTTGTTTTTGTTTATTCTCTCCTAAAACAGAGATGTACACTTTGGCTTGTTGGAGATCTCCGGTAACCTCAACATCCGTTACCGTAACAAAACCGACTCTTGGATCCTTAATCTTTCGACTAATTATATCGCCAAGCTCTTTTTTCATTTGCTCTCCAACTCTAGTTGCACGCAAATCACTCATAAACGATCACCTCTCTTATCATGAGGGAATGCTCTATAGAAAACCACACACTTATTGTATCGCTATCTGTTAAAGCCATTCAACATTTGTCGTTGCTCGTTCTATTTCTGGAAACGAATCAATCCATGCTAGTGCTTGCTGGATCGTTCTTTCCGCTGTGACTCGATCCGATGAAATCGTGACCAATCCAAGAACTGTGCGCTGCCACAGATCTTGATGGTCCATTTCACTTACAGCTATATTATAATCCTTTTTTAATCTTGCTATGATTCGCTTTAGAACAGAGCGCTTTTGTTTCAAGGATTGAGTGTCGTAAATATGACACTCTACCTCGGCATATGCGATCATACTCGTTTGATTTCTTCCATGACGTATGCTTCAAATACGTCACCTTCTTTAATATCGTTAAACTTCTCCACCGTTATTCCACACTCATAACCTTGTGCGACTTCTTTTACATCATCCTTGAAACGTTTTAACGTATCAATTTCGCCTTCATAGATAACGATACCATCACGGATAACACGAACACCTGAATCACGAGTGATTTTTCCATCTGTTACATAGGAACCTGCAATTGTACCGATACGAGATACTTTAAAGATTTCACGTACTTCTGCTTGACCGATTACTTTTTCTTCAAACTCAGGATCAAGCATTCCTTTCATAGCAGATTCAATTTCTTCAATCACTTTATATATAACACGGTGTAAACGAACATCTACCTTTTCGGATTCCGCCGCTTTTTTTGCATTAACATCTGGACGTACATTGAAGCCAATTACAATTGCGTTAGAAGCAGAGGCTAAAATGATATCAGATTCTGTAATAGCACCAACACCAGTGTGAATAATACGAACCTTCACACCTTCTACGTCGATTTTTTCGAGAGAGGATGCCATTGCTTCCACGGAACCTTGAACGTCCGCTTTTACAATCAAGTTAATTTCTTTTACATCACCTTGTTTAATTTGTTCAAATAAATCATCAAGGCTTACTTTTACTTTATCACTTCGGTTCGCTTCAATTTGTTTTTGCTGACGAGCTTCCCCGATTTGGCGAGCTTTCTTCTCATCATCAAAAACGATAAATTGGTCACCTGCTTGAGGTACGTCATTTAATCCAGTAACCTCTACAGGAGTGGATGGACCTGCTGTTTTTACTCTACGTCCTAAATCATTAACCATAGCACGTACTCGACCGAACGTATTTCCAACAACAATTGGATCCCCGACATGAAGCGTTCCATTTTGTACAAGTAATGTGGCAACAGATCCTCGGCCTTTATCTAATTGTGCTTCGATTACCGTACCAGTTGCATTGCGATTTGGATTCGCTTTTAATTCCTCTACTTCTGATACAAGTAGAATCATTTCTAATAAATCATCAATACCTTCCCGTTTAATAGCAGAAAGTTGAACGAAGATGGTTTCTCCGCCCCAGTCTTCTGGAACTAGCCCGTGTTCTGTAAGTTCTTGCATTACACGGTCAGGGTTTGCACCCTCTTTATCCATTTTGTTTACAGCTATAATAATTGGCACCTCAGCGGCTTTCGCATGGTTAATCGCTTCGACCGTTTGTGGCATAACCCCATCATCAGCAGCAACCACAAGAATTGCAATATCCGTAACTTGTGCACCGCGTGAACGCATACTTGTAAAGGCTGCGTGACCTGGCGTATCGAGGAATGTAATTTTCTTTCCGTTTTCTTCGATTTGGTAAGCTCCAATATGCTGTGTGATTCCGCCAGCTTCGCCTTCGGTAACTTTCGTATTACGAATGGAATCTAACAGTGTTGTTTTACCATGGTCAACGTGCCCCATAATAGTAACAACTGCTGGACGTTCTACTAGATCTTCCGGCTTATCCTCTTCTTTGAAGTTATCCAGATCGGTTTCATCCAGTTCCACAACTTTCTCTACTTCCACACCGTATTCTTCACAAATTAGTTCAATAGAAGCTTCATCAAGATCTTGGTTCTTCGTCGCCATGACCCCAAGAAACATGAGTTTCTTAATAAGTTCTGTTGCTTCTTTATTTAACTTTTGAGCAAGTTCATCCACAGTTAAAGTATTTGAGAACGTAATTTTTCCAGGTGTATCTTGCGGCTTCTGGTTTTGGCTTTGAGCCGCATCGTTATTTCTTTGATTTCCTTTATTACGGTTCTTTTTCTTCTTGCCTTTTTGCTTATGGTTCTGGTCGGTATTGGAAGGATTAGCAGCCGGTTTTGAAGCTGGTTTTGCTTCCTTCTTCTTATTCTGATTTGCTGAAGAAGTTGTTGCTTTTTCCTGCTTTGGCTTTTCCTCTTGCTTTGATGGTTTAAAAACTTTATCCAATTCTACTCTTGTATCATCAGAAATCGTAGACATGTGATTCGTCACGTCCACATTTAATTCTTTTAATTTATTTATAATTTGTTTACTTGATGCATTAACTTCTTTCGCATATTCATATACGCGCATTTTACTCATACGTTCACCCCCGAATAGATTCATCGAGTAACGATGTTAACTTATTGGCGAACCCTTCATCTAGTATTGCTACAGCCACTCTGCCTGAGGATTTTCCTAAGGCATGAGATAAAGTATCTCGATTATCGACAACTCTCCAAGGAATCTTATAAAACGTACATTTGTCCGTCATTTTCTTCTTTGTTTGTTGTCCAATATCATTGGCCAAGAGCACTAGCTTCGCCTTGTTTTTCTGAATATCACGAATGATAGACTCCTCTCCCAACGTACACTTTTTGGCACGATAAGCAAGCCCTAATAAATTCAGATAATCTTTACTCAATTTTCTTACCTTCTATAACAGCTATTAATTGTTCGTAAATAGAATCTGGTACTTCCGCATTTAAATGCCGGCTAAGAATACCTGTTTTTTTCGCACGATCCACGGTAGCCGAATCTTTAGAGATATAGGCACCTCTTCCATTCTTCTTTCCCGTAGGATCCACAAAAACTTCCCCTTCTTTATTACGAACAACTCGTATTAGTTCTCTTTTTGGCTTCATTTCTTGTGTTACCACACATTTTCTTAACGGAACTTTTCTGTTACCTGCCATGACACCTACCTCCTATTCGAAAAGATCTTCATCTACTTCAGAATAAGATTCACTAACCTCATTTGTTTCTGTTAGAATGCCTTCTTCACGCGCTTCTGATTCACTCTTTATATCAATTTTCCAACCGGTTAATTTAGCCGCTAATCGAGCATTTTGGCCTCGCTTTCCGATTGCAAGCGATAACTGGTAGTCCGGCACAATAACGGTCGTCGCTTTTGCTTCTTCGTCTACAAGTACATCTACAACCTTAGATGGGCTTAATGCATTAGAAACATAGACAACAGGATCCTCTGACCACTCGACTATGTCAATTTTTTCACCATTTAACTCATTGACAATCGTTTGAACACGTTGCCCACGTTGCCCAACACAGGAGCCAACCGGATCAACTTCTGGATCTGCAGCATACACTGAAATCTTAGAGCGATCTCCTGCCTCACGAGCCACAGAACGGATTTCAACAGTACCATCATAGATTTCCGGTACTTCCATTTCAAACAAGCGCTTTAGTAAACCTGGATGAGTTCGTGAAATAAAAATTTGTGGTCCCTTATTCGTGTTTTCTACCTTCGTCACAAAAACTTTAATACGGTCATGTACTTCATATTGCTCAGTAGGAATTTGCTCCCCTTCTGGGAGACGAGCTTCAATTTTGCCTAGGTTTACATAGACAAAGCGTGGATCCTTCCGTTGAATAATTCCAGTCATGACATCTTCTTCACGATCGATATATTCACTGAAAATAACTCCACGTTCTGCTTCACGAACACGTTGTGTTACGACTTGCTTTGCTGCTTGTGCTGCGATTCGTCCAAAATCCTTTGGTGTAACTTCAAGCTCCACAATATCCCCAACCTCATAGTTAGGACTAATGGATTTCGCTTCCTCGAGAGACAACTCTTGTTGAGGATCTAGTACTTCCTCCACAATTTCCTTTCTAGCAAACACATGCATACTTCCTGTTTGTTCATTTAAATCTACACGAACATTCGTAGCAGATTTAAAGTTCTTTTTGTAAGCAGATATCAAAGCAGCCTCTAGCGCTTCCATGAGAACCTCTTTATTGATTCCCTTTTCCTTTTCTAAATAATGTATCGCATCAAAAAGCTCACTGCTCACGTTTTATCCCCCTTTAATTAAAAGTAACCGCCAGTCGTATTTTGGCTACTTTATCATATGGTAGCTGAATCTCTTTTTTACGACTTTTGATTCGTATCTCAAGCGTAATGACATCTTCTTCAAAGGATTTTAAAACCCCTTCAAATTCTTTTTCTCCATCCATTTTTTCATAAAGCTTTACATGGACGTTTTTGTCTACATTTTTCTTTATGTCTTCTACTGTTTTTAAAGGACGTTCAGCACCTGGTGATGAGACCTCTAAAAAGTAAGGGACGGTTACCGGATCCTCTGCATCTAGTTTTTCACTTAACTGTTCAGAGACTTGCCCGCATTCTTCGATGTCTACGCCACCTGGTTTATCGACAAATACTCGAAGAAACCAGTTCTTTCCTTCTTTTTCAAATTCAATGTCTACAAGATCTAGTTGTAAATCCATCAAAATCGGTCGAACTAACTCTTCTGTAATTTCTGTTACCTTTGCACTCAACCTAATCCCTCCTTTATGAATATCTCTAGAAGATTGTTCTAGTCTCCCTGAATCATCATGTCGTTAGTAGGAATAGTTTGCTCGAAAATGAAAAATTCATTTATCAGTATAAATCCCCTGCCAACAGGCAAGGGATCATTTGAGCAACCATTATCACATTACAGGGTTACTTTCACTCCGGTGCAAAAAGAAAGAAGTATGAAAGAAAGAGTGGGGTTTACCCACTCTTTCTTCAAACGTATCATTACTTTCCTCTACGAATATACCATAATTAGAAATTTAATGCAAGAATCGCCATCTCCAAGCCTTAGAAAAGAGACAGCTGGTTTGCATCCGCCATTCCTTCTAGGCATCCATGTTGATCCAAATATTCTAAAACGGTTTTTGAAATCTTACTTCGTTCCCTTAGATCTTCTTTAGATAGGAACTCTCCTTCTTCTCTAGCTTTCACGATATTTAAAGCAGCATTCGTTCCTAAACCATCTACCGCGTTGAATGGAGGAATGAGTGTATTTCCGTCCACAATGAAATCCGTGGCGCTAGATTTATATAAATCTACTCTTTGGAAAGAAAAACCACGCTCATTCATTTCCAATGCAATTTCTAATACGGTTAACAAGTTCTTTTCTTTCGGAGATGCATCGTTCCCTTTAGATTGTATTTCTTCAATGCGTTTGCGAATTTCTTGAGAACCTTTAACCATAACATTTAAATCAAAGTCATCTGCACGCACCGAAAAATAAGCTGCGTAGAAAAAGATTGGGTAGTGAACTTTGAAGTAAGCGATACGAACAGCCATTAGAACATAAGCAGCCGCGTGCGCTTTTGGGAACATATATTTAATCTTCTTACAGGAATCAATATACCAATCAGGAACATCATGCTTTTTCATTTCTTCAATCCACTCGTCTTGAAGTCCTTTCCCTTTCCGAACAAACTCCATAATCTTGAAGGCAAGAGAAGCATCTAATCCTTTGTGCATTAAATACACCATGATATCATCCCGACACCCAATTACATCAGGTAGTTCACAAATGCCCTGGTTAATTAATTCCTGTGCATTTCCTAACCATACATCTGTACCATGAGATAGGCCGGATATAATAACAAGCTCAGCAAACGTTTTGGGACTTGTATCCTCTAACATTTGCCGCACGAATCGGGTACCGAATTCCGGTACACCTAGTGTCCCGGTTTTACACATAATTTGTTCTGGACTAACCCCTAATGACTCTGTTCCAGAAAATATTTTCATCGTTTCTTTGTCGTCTGTTGGAATCGTCTTTGGATCAATTCCACTTAAGTCCTGAAGCATTCTAATCACAGTCGGATCATCGTGTCCTAGTATATCAAGCTTCAGCAAATTATCGTGAATAGAGTGGAAGTCAAAGTGTGTCGTTTTCCATTCTGAATTCCGATCATCTGCTGGAAACTGAATTGGCGTAAAATCATATATTTCTTTATCATCTGGAACAACGATGATTCCCCCTGGGTGTTGTCCCGTTGTCCGTTTTACACCTGTACACCCCTGAACTAAACGATCAATCTCTGCACTTTTCACTTGTAGCTGGTGGTCACTCGCGTAGCCTTTTACATACCCATACGCTGTTTTTTCAGCTACCGTACCAATAGTTCCGGCTCGATACACATTGTCTTCGCCAAATAGAACCTTTGTGTAGTTGTGTGCTCTAGGCTGATATTCCCCTGAGAAGTTCAAATCGATATCGGGTACCTTGTCCCCTTTAAATCCAAGGAATGTTTCAAATGGAATATCTTGACCGTCCTTTCTCAAGCTGCTTCCACAATTTGGACAGTCTTTATCTGGTAAATCAAACCCACTACCAACAGATCCATCATTAAAGAACTCGTGGTACTTACATGATCGACATACATAATGAGGAGGTAATGGATTAACCTCTGTAATTTCTGTTAATGTCGCAATTAAAGAAGAACCTACTGAACCACGAGACCCTACTAGATAGCCGTCATCCAGCGATTTTTTCACAAGTTTATGTGATATTAAATAAATAACCGCAAATCCATGACCTATAATACTAGTTAGCTCTTTCTCGATTCGTTTTTCAACGATTTCGGGTAGCTCTTCCCCATATATGTCTCTTGCCATGTTGTAACTCAGTTCACGAATTTCATCCTCTGCCCCATCGATATTTGGAGTGTATAAATCTTCTTTAACAGGAGAGATTTCTTCCATCTCCTCTGCTATTCTATTGGTATTTGTAACAACGATTTCTTTTGCCTTTTCCTTGCCAAGGAATGAAAAGCATTCAAGCATTTCATCCGTTGTCCGGAAATGTACATCAGGCAATGTTTGTCTACTCAACGGATTTCCGTTTTGAGAAGAAATTAAAATTTGTCTATACACCTTGTCGTGTTCTTCTAGATAGTGCGTATTCCCAGTTGCTACTGTAATTTTCCTTAATCGTTCTCCAAGATTTACGATTTTCTTTAGAATATCTAAAATTTGTGCTTCATTCTGTACAAGTTCTTTTTCTATTAAGTGATAGTAATTAGAAGGTGGTTGAACCTCGAGATAGTCATAAAAACTAGCCACTTTCTCTGCTTCTTGCTCCGATTTTTGCATCATCGTTTCAAAGACTTCCCCTTTATCACAGCCAGAGCCAACGATGATTCCTTCCCGAAATTGTTGTAGCTTAGATCTCGGAATACGTGGAACACGATAGAAATAATCTACATGAGAAATAGAGACTAGCTTATACAAATTCTTTAATCCCACTTCATTTTGAGCTAGTAACGTACAATGATAAGGGCGAGAACGTTGATAAGCATTTCCTTCTCCCATATGATTATTGAATTGGTTATGGTTCACAATCTCTTTTTCTAAGCTTCGCTTTACTAGTTTCCAAAGCAAATAACCGGTCGCTTCAGCATCATAAATTGCTCTATGGTGCTGGGTTAGTTCAATGTCCAAATGCTTACATAATGTATTTAATCGGTGATTTTTTAAATTAGGAAATAAGAATCTAGCAAGCTCTAACGTATCGATTACCGGATTAGGTGCTTCTGGTATGTCAATTTTCTTAAATCCTGCATTCAAGAAGCCCATATCGAAGCTAGCATTGTGCGCAACTAAAATCCCATCTCCCATCCATTCATGGAAATCCTTAAGCACTTCTTCGACTTCAGGTGCATCCTTGACCATGTCATCTGTAATACCTGTTAAATCAATGGTCGTTTGAGATAACGGATGGTGAGGATTTGCAAAGGATTCGAATCGATCGATAATTTCACCGTTATGAACTTTTACAGCTGCTAACTCAATAATCGTGTCATAAACCGCAGACAACCCAGTCGTTTCCACGTCAAATACCACATAGGTTGCAGAATCTAGTACGACGTCCGCTTCATTGTATGCGATTGGAACACCGTCATCTACGAGATTTGCCTCAACTCCATAGATAACTTTCACGCCATGCTTCTTCCCTGCTGAATGCGCCTCTGGAAACGATTGAGCAACCGCATGGTCCGTAATTGCAATAGCAGAATGTCCCCAAGCCTTTGCTTGTGCAATAAGCTTAGACGCAGAAACAACCGCATCCATCTGACTCATCGTAGTATGGGCGTGCAATTCAACGCGTTTTTCACCTTCGGGCGCCTTGTCTATTCGAGTTTCCCCTTTAATTTCATTAATATCATTAGCCATCATGGTAAGCTCATTTGTAAAGTTGTCGGTTTGTACACTTCCTCTAGCTTTTAACCACATGCCTTTTTGAATTTGCTTAAAGCTTTCCTGATCCTGATCACCTTTAGAGAACATTTTAATTTGAAAGGAATCTGTATAATCCGTAGCTTTAATAATTAACAAGTGACGACCTGAACGCAATTCACGTATATCGACATCAAATACGTAGCCTTGAACCGTCATTCTGCGCTCCTCTTCCACAATCTCTTTCATCGGTGTAATGTCATCTTGTATGTTATATCCAATCATTATTGGACCAGATGGAGCAGAATCTTCTTTCTTTTTCGCACGCTCTTCTTTATCTTTTACCGCTTTTTGCACTAGCATTTGATCCTCTAACGCTTTTTGCTCACGGAATTTTTCTAATGCATTTGGCTCATCTTTCACTTCCACAGAAAGAGTAAACGGTCCAATCCCCGCTTGTCTACAGAACTCTTTAAAGCTAGGATCTAATCGTTTTTTCAAGGCCGAGGATTCGGCTTCGTTACGTGCGGTTAACCCGAGCTTGTTTCCAGTTATGGTAGGTGTTTGATTTAAAATTAAATCACGGTAAGCGGGTGATAATTCGGTTGATTGTAGAAAGCTCTGCCAGTATGAAATAACATCTTCCGCTGGTAATTGGTTTTCTTTCGGATAAAACGTCCAGTCTACTGTGGCTATAGATGTAAATGATTGCTGCAAGTTTGCAGTGAACAGCTGGTAGACAGACGATGGTAGCACGTTATCTACGTGAATGTGAAAATGCCATTTCTTTATATGCTTAAACACTTCTACCTTGGATAAATAACTATTTGTAAAGTAGTTACTAATCATTTCTTCAGGTATTTCAAGTTGTTTTAACAGTACATTCATTTTATCTTTGCTGGATATCTCCATTACAAGTTCCTCCCCGTATCCAGTCCTATCAAACTAAGTAAAAAAAAGAAGGACATTGTTTCCATGTCCTTCTCTCATTTTACTACTTGTTAAAATGCTTGTCATCAATATTCGACAAAGGAATCGTTGCGAAATCGAAAATTTATTTTCCAATAAAAGAAGTGAACTTGTCGCGTAGTTGTTCAATAGTAAGCTCTTCTTTTTCGTCATCAGAACGTTGCTTAAATTCTACAATTCCATCTGCCGCTCGTTTCCCCACTGTGATACGATTAGGAATACCAATCAAATCACTATCTGCAAATTTCACTCCTGCACGCTCTTTCCGATCGTCATATAATACTTCCACTCCTGCTTGGATGAGTTCTTCATAGAGTTGATCTCCTAGACTAGCTTGTTCCTCATTCTTACTATTAAGAACGAGAAGATGAACTTGATACGGAGCTACTGCCGTCGGCCACACCATTCCATTATCATCATGGAACTGTTCAACAATCGCCGCAACAGTTCTTGAAACCCCAATTCCATAGCAACCCATAACCATCGGATTCGCTTTTCCTTGATCATTTAAGAAGGTTGCATTCATCCGTTCAGCATACAAAGTACCGAGCTTAAATACATGACCTACTTCAATTCCTTTTGCAAATTGAATCGTGCCTTTTCCATCTGGAGATGGATCACCTTCTTGAATAAATCGAAGATCTGCATATTCCTTCACTTGAAAATCTCTACCAGGGTTTACATTTATGTAGTGATACCCATCTTTGTTACCACCACAAGAAACGTTACGGACGAACTCTACCGCTGTATCTGCGATGACATCCACTTTATTGTCAACACCTACTGGTCCAAGGGAACCAAAACCTGCCCCTAGTAGTTGACGAGTTTCTTCCTCGGATGCTAATTCCACAATACTCGCATTATAAAGATTTTTAAGCTTGATATCATTCACTTCATGATCACCACGAGTAACGACTAATACAAGTTGATCATCTACTTTAAACATAATTGCCTTTAAGCCTTGATCAAGTCCATGGCCTAGATAATCTGCCACTTCTTGCATTGTTTTCTTACCAGGTGTTTCAACAAGTTCCATGTCTTTTTGAGCTACTTCCGGAACGGAGTACGTTGTAACGACTGGTGCCATTTCAATGTTAGCAGCATACTCAGATTGATCGGAGTATGCTATGATATCTTCTCCAACCTCGGAGAGTACCATAAACTCATGTGTATCCTTTCCACCCATTGATCCTGAATCCGCGATTACTGCACGGAAATTTAAACCACATCTAGAAAAAATTCGTTTGTATGCTTCATACATGTGTTTGTAGGTTTCATCTAAGCTGTCAAATGAATCATGGAAGGAATAAGCATCCTTCATGACAAATTCGCGTCCGCGAAGCAAGCCAAATCTCGGTCTTTTTTCATCACGGAATTTGGTTTGGATTTGGTACAAAGATAAAGGTAAGCGTTTATAGCTTTTAACTTCATCACGAATAATACTTGTAACGACTTCCTCATGTGTCGCACCTAGTGCAAATTCACGCTCATGGCGATCATGCATCCGCATAAGCTCTGGACCGAAATTGTTCCAACGCCCCGTTTCTTTCCAAAGCTCCGCAGGTTGCATAGCCGGCATGAGCATCTCATTTGCCCCAATACGATCCATTTCTTCTCTAACAATGTCTTCTACCTTCTTTAACACTCGCTTTCCCAAAGGTAAGAAACTGTATATACCCGAAGCTGTTTGTCTAATAAACCCTGCTCTTAAAAGCAGTTGATGGCTTTTTATATCGGCATCCGCTGGTACTTCTTTTAATGTTGGTATTAAGCTTTGTGATTGTCTCAATGATTTCACCTCGTTTAGCCTTGAAAAAAGATTCGTTGTATATCATTCCATGTAACAACTAGCATAAGTAAGATTAAAAGCGCAAATCCGATAAAGTGGACGATTCCTTCTTTTTGAGGGTCCATTGGTTTTCCTCTTACCGCTTCTATCCCGATAAATAAAAGTCTTCCTCCATCAAGAGCTGGTAGTGGAAGTAAGTTAATAATTCCTAGGTTGACACTTAATGCTGCAGTCCACATTAAGAAGTTCATGAACCCAGTTTGTATCACTTTATCTGTTGTATCATATATGCCTACCGGACCTGATAATGCTTCAATGGAAAACTGTCCAGTTATTAATTTCGTAACGTTTGTTAGGATAAGTTTAGACCATTCATAGGTCTGTTCTACACTGTATGGGATGGATTTTAAAACAGATCTTTCCAAAGCCACTTGGATCCCAATTTGTCCAATTTCTTTGTCCTGTCCTTTAACAGCTGCTGGAACGACCTCTACATCCACTTGTTCTCCATTTCGATTAACGGTCATGGTTAGCTCTTCCTCAGGGCTAGCCTGAACAATGGATTGGAATTCTTCCCAGGACCCAATTGCATTCCCATCGATTTGGAGTACTTCATCCCCAGGCTGAAAACCAGCTTCTTCTGCAGGGCTGTCCTGTTGAACATTTCCGATGATTGCTTCTTCTGTCGGAATCCCCTGTGCAAAGCCAAGAATAAAAAAGATGACAATCGATAAAAGAAAGTTCATCAATGGACCAGCAAATAACTGCATAAAGCGCTGACCTTTCGTCTTAGATGCAAATTGACGATTGTAAGGAGCGATTTGTGTTTCTTGCTCGTCCATAATATAGAATGCTTTTTCATCAACTTCAAAAACCAGACGTTCCTCTTCATCGATGTCAAATCCCTCTATTATTAAACGGTGATCTAAGTCCGCCTTATCTACTTCGACAACTCGTGCTTGTGGGTGCTTCGATTTGTTATTAATAATTATTTTGTTGACTTTTCCATCTGCATTAAATTCTAACCCAACATGCTGCCCAGGTTTGAGGTCAATGATTTCAGGGTCTTCTCCTGCTACACGTACATAACCTCCAGCAGGTATTAAACGTATCGTATATAATGTTTCATTTTTTACAAACGAGAAAACTTTTGGTCCAAAACCAATGGCAAATTCTCTCACAAGCATGCCAGCTCGTTTTGCAAAATAATAGTGCCCAAACTCGTGTACAAACACAAGCAAGCCAAACATTAAAATAAATGCGATGATGGTATTCAAAAGTTAGCACCTTCCTTTTCCACTGTTAACGGTTAATGGGAGTTATGTCTCATGCACTCTCTTTATTCTATACATTTTCTCTAATTTGCGCTCTCGTTTCAACGTCAACCGCCAAAATCGTCTCCAGATCTGGATGATGAATAACTTGATGACGTTGTAAAGCTTTTTCAATCAATCGTTCAATATCTAGAAATGATATTTTGTTCTGCAAGAACAACGCAACGGCAACTTCATTCGCTGCATTTAATACAGTTGTCATCGTTCCTCCAACTTTTCCAGCTTCATATGCCATCTTTAAGCACGGAAACCGTTCAAAGCTCATTTCCTGAAAATGTAGCTTGCCCATTTCGATTAAATCTAAAGATTTTGGACTAGGTAGCCGTTGTCTAGAAGGGTACGTTAGGGCATATTGAATGGGACCCCTCATATCTGGTGTACCAAGCTGAGCAATAACACTGTTATCCTTAAATTCTACCATTGAATGAATGACACTCTCTTTATGGAGAATTACATCAATATCCTCGTAAGGCGTATCAAATAACCAATGGGCTTCAATGACCTCTAACCCTTTATTCATCATAGTAGCAGAGTCAATTGTTATCTTTGCTCCCATACTCCAATTTGGATGCTTGAGCGCATCTTCAACCGTTACGTTTGTAAGCTGCTCTCTCGTTAAATCCCGGAAGCTTCCTCCCGATCCGGTTAGAATAAGCTTATGAACATCGCTTTTCCTTTCCCCATTTAAAGCCTGAAATATAGCAGAATGTTCGCTATCGACTGGTAGTAACGAAACATCATGATGTTTTGCCTCTTCCATTACGAGATGACCTGCAGTTACTAAGGTTTCCTTATTAGCAAATGCAATTTGCTTTTCCGCACGAATGGCAGCTAGCGTGGCTTCTAATCCAACACTTCCTAAAACGGCATTCACGACCACGTCTACTTCTGCATCCGCACTTACTTCCACCATACCAGTACTACCAACAACCACTTCTGCACTCGTTCCTTCTTGCAAAAGAGCTTGTTTCGTTTCAAGGTCCTGTACTACTACTCGTTTAGGAGAGAACTCTTTAATCAATGGAATGGCGACATCCACATTCCGCCCAAATGCCATTGTATATACTTGAAATAATTCTGGGTGAGCTCGGACAACGTCAAACGTTTGTAAGCCAACCGATCCAGTTGCACCGAGGATAGCAATCTTCTTCATGTGACACTCTCCTATATCTATTCCATCTTATGATAAAAACGGAATAAAATGCTGAATAAAATGTAACAACGGAAAAACAAAAATCCAACTATCGAAACGATCTAATATTCCACCGTGACCTGGTAATATATTACCGGAATCTTTCACATTATAATAACGCTTAAACGCAGACTCAACAAGGTCCCCAATTTGCCCCACGACAGAAGCTAAAATCGTGACAAATAGTAAAACGATAACCGATGATAAAATCGGAACAAAAATTTGAAAAATTAAAGCCACTGCACAGGCGAGAACAATTCCGCCAATAGCACCTTCAATGGTCTTATTCGGACTAATTTCCGGCCAAAGCTTTCGTTTTCCAAATGCTCGACCAAAAAAATATGCTCCCGTATCTGTAGCAAGAATAACTAGAATGGCATAAAAAACGATAGATAAATCCTTGCTAGCTTCCATAAAATAATAGAAGCCCAGGCCTACATAGACCGCAGACAATACTAAGAATCCAGCATCCTCAAATGTGAATTTGGTTTTCACAAGAACTGTATACCCTAACAATAACAAACACAAAAAACAACATAAACTCCGATTTATTAAAAGGATTCTCGCTCATACGCTCAATAAACGAATCAGGTATTAATAATACCCACAATAAAGCGATTGAGATGATAGAAGGAATCGGGTAACTTGTCGTTTTTCTCATTTTTAGTAATTCGAGCAATCCTATCGTTGCAAGGATGTAAATAAGAACCTGAAACGGCCACTTCCCATAAATAACAATAGGAAAGAATAATAGAATTGCGATTACTGCTGTTATAATGCGTTGTTTCATGCTTCTTTCATCCCTTATATTCCTCCATATCTTCTCTTTCTATTTTGAAAGTCTTGGAGGGCTTGTTTTAGTAATTCTTCATCGAAATCCGGCCAATATTTCTCTGTAAACCAGAATTCTGTGTATGCGGACTGCCATAACAAGAAGTTACTTAATCTCTGTTCACCACTAGTTCGAATTAATAAGTCCGGATCAGGCAAGCCATCTGTATAAAGGTAAGAACTATATAAATCCTCATTAATATCTTCAAGCGCAAGTTCTGAATCTTGAACACCTTGTACGATAGAGTGTATGGCTCGCAAAATTTCATGGCGACTCCCATAGTTTAAAGCAATATTTAGGATTAGACCATTATTATCCTTTGTCCGATCTTTTGCTTCTTGGACAGCTTTTTTGGTATGTGTCGGTAAACCTTCAAAATCTCCAATTGTACGAACTTGAACGTTTTCTTCCACTAATTCTGGTAAATATGTATTTAAAAATTCCATTGGAAGCTTCATAATAAACTCTACTTCGGTCTTTGGACGACTCCAATTCTCTGTTGAGAATGCATACAGCGTTAAAATTTTTATCCCATGTTTGGAAGAAGCCGCAACAATCTTCCGTACCGTAGACATTCCTTCTTTATGACCAGCAATTCGAGGTAACCCTCTCTCTTTTGCCCATCTACCATTCCCATCCATAATGATGGCGACATGCTGCGGAATTGTATGAAGATTCGGTTCTAAACTATCTTCTCGTTGTTCAGTGGCTCTCTTTGTTTTTTTTACAAATGGAAGCTTAATTTGCATATCTTGATCCTCCAGTTTTTTCGAAAAGGCTTTAAATGTTTTACGTATTGCACATCTTCTGTAAGTATATACCTTTTCTATTCTATCATAAAGAGACACTTTTACATTCTAGGCTGTCATCTTCCATTGTAACCTAACTACATAGACCATATAACGGAAAAACCCTCTTTCCTCAAGAGGGTTTCTCATGCATTAGGACAATGTTTACACTTCCATGATTTCTTTTTCTTTTTGCTTCACCAGTTCATCAATTTCATCAATGTGATGATCGGTTTCCTTCTGAACATCATCTTGGTAACCTCTTAGGTCATCCTCTGTTAAGTCTCCGTTTTTCTCCGCCTTTTTTAAAGAATCATTGGAATCACGGCGGATATTACGGATTTGCACTTTCGCTTCTTCTGCATATTTGCCGACTACTTTCACTAGTTCTTTTCTACGTTCTTCTGTTAGTGGCGGAATATTAATACGAATAATATTCCCATCACTAGAAGGAGAAAGACCTAAATCTGCTTTTTGAATTGCTTTTTCAATCTCCGCAATGGAAGACTTATCAAATGGTGTAATGACTAACAACCTAGCTTCTGGAGTAGATATTGTAGCCAATTGATTCAAAGGAGTGGAAGCACCATAATAATCTACATAAACACTATCTAATAAAGAAGGATTAGCTCGACCAGCTCTTACAGTTGCTAGTTGCTTAGAAAATGCTTGCACAGCCTGTTTCATCTTTTGTTTTGTTTCATTAATCACTGCATCTGACATGTTTATTTCCCCCTTATAATCGTTCCTATTTTATCACCTAACACTGCTCGTTTAATATTCCCTTCTTCTGTTATGGAAAACACCAATAATGGAATATTGTTATCCATACATAAGGATGAAGCAGTGGAGTCCATAACGGCTAAACCTTCATTCAAAATTTCTAAATAGGACAATTCATCATATTTTTTGGCGTCCTTCACAAGCTTTGGATCTGCTGTGTACACTCCATCCACATTATTCTTAGCCATCAATATAACTTCTGCTTCAATTTCTGCAGCACGTAAAGCTGCTGTTGTATCTGTAGAGAAATATGGGTTTCCTGTTCCAGCTGCAAATATGACAACCCTTTTCTTTTCCAAATGTCGGATTGCTTTTCTTCTAATATAAGGCTCTGCAACTTGTCGCATTTCAATAGAGGTTTGCACTCGAGTTGGTATGCCTAAGTTCTCTAAACTATCTTGAAGCGCTAATGAGTTCATGATGGTTGCAAGCATGCCCATATAATCTGCATTGGCACGATCCATCCCCATTTCACTTCCTACTTTTCCACGCCATATGTTTCCGCCGCCTACGACAACGGCCACTTCTACCCCTAGTTCAGCCACTTCTTTTACTTGAGCAGCAATGGATTGAATGACTTTCGGTTCAATTCCGTATCCTTGTTCCCCACTCAATGCCTCTCCACTTAATTTTAACACAATCCTACGGTAGCGAGCTGTTGTCATATTAACCTCCATTAATCTATGTATTGAACGAAGCTTATTTAATAATCCTGTTACTTTAAAAGGCAAGTTGTTGTTCGATAATGCAAATACATCTTATCTCCATACTTTACCCTTCTTTACTGACAGGATCTAGTTCTCTGATACGGGAAAATAGGGAACACACTGTGTCCCCTACTTGATTGGTTTAAACTTATCTCTTAACCTGGCTCATTACTTCTTCGGCAAAGTTATCCTCACGTTTTTCCATACCTTCGCCTACTTGATAGCGAACAAATCCTTTTACAGAAGCACCTTTATCAGAAACATATTTTTTTACTTTTTGGTCAGGGTCTTTAACAAAGCTTTGTTCTAGCAAGCAAATTTCTTCGAAGAATTTACCAAGACGGCCTTCTACCATTTTTTCAACGATATTCGCCGGCTTTCCTTCATTTAGTGCTTGTGTTTTTAATACTTCACGTTCTGCATTTACTTCTTCTTCAGAAACTTCATCACGAGATACATAACGTGGGTTCACAGCTGCAATATGCATCGCAACATCTTTCGCTAATCCTTCGTCTGTCGTACCTTCAAGAAGAGTTAGAACACCAATGTTTCCACCCATGTGGATGTACGCACCAAATGCATCATTATCTCCTTTTTCAACAATAGAGAAACGACGTAGGGAAATTTTCTCTCCGATTTTTGCAATGGCAGAATTAATATATGTTTCTACCACTTCACCATTACCATTTAAGGGCTGTTGAAGTGCTTCTTCAACAGAAGCTGGTTTTTGGCTAAGTAAATGTGCACCTAGTTCTTTAAGCAAGTTTTGGAATTGATCATTTTTTGTAACGAAGTCTGTTTCACAGTTCACTTCCATTAGAACAGCATAATTTCCGTCTACTTCAATATGTGCAGAACCTTCTGCAGCAATACGGTCTGATTTTTTAGCAGCTTTTGCGATCCCTTTTTCACGTAGGTAATCAATCGCTTTTTCGATGTCACCTTCTGTTTCTTGTAGTGCTTTTTTACAATCCATCATTCCAGCACCAGTTTTTTCACGAAGTTCTTTTACCATTTGTGCAGTAATAGCCATTGTATATCCTCCTTATGTAAAATAATGTTCTTTTTTGCAACACAGACATGAATCTACATTCGTTTTTAGTATGCACGGATTTGCCTTGGTCATTTCAAAAAAAGGTGATAAAAGGTTCCCCTTCTATCACCTCAAACCTTTCTTACTCTTGTGCTGTTTCTACTTCTTTAGCAACCTCTTCAGTGGCAGCTTCTTCTGTCACTTCACCTTGCTTAGCTTCTAGAATCGCATCTGCCATTTTACCTGTTAGAAGTTTTACAGCACGTATTGCATCATCGTTTGCTGGAATTACATAATCAATTTCGTCTGGATCACAGTTAGTGTCGACGATACCTACGATAGGAATGTTTAATTTATGTGCTTCTGCAACAGCAATACGTTCTTTACGTGGGTCTACAATGAATAAAGCATCAGGAAGCTTTTTCATTTCTTTAATTCCGCCTAAGAATTTAACAAGACGTTCTTTTTCTTTAAGAAGTCCTACAACTTCTTTTTTCGGAAGAACATCAAATGTTCCATCCTCTTCCATACGTTCAATTTCTATCAAACGGTTAATACGTTTACGGATGGTTTGGAAGTTTGTCAATGTACCACCTAACCAACGTTGGTTAACGAAGTACATACCAGAACGAATCGCTTCTTCTTTAACAGATTCTTGTGCTTGTTTTTTTGTACCAACAAAAAGAATAGTACCGCCATCTGCAGCAACATCTTTAATGTATTGGTATGCTTCATCAACCTTTTTCACTGTTTTTTGAAGGTCGATGATATAAATGCCGTTACGTTCCGTAAAGATGTATTTTTTCATCTTAGGGTTCCAACGACGAGTTTGGTGACCAAAATGTACACCAGCTTCAAGTAATTGCTTCATTGAAATAACTGCCATGAATTATTTCCTCCTAATATGGTTTTTTTGATCCTCCGTTCCCTTCATTATGGTCAAGGACTATCCTTTTGACTAGCACCACTCAACCACTACCAAGAACGTGTGTATTTAACACCAAAAATAAATATATCATATCGAATTCGAGCAATCAAGCAAAATAACGAGTTTTTACGATTTAAATTTTAACATGAGATCCACTTCTGTCTTCCCACAATCTAATTGCTTCGCAATTTCTTCCACGGAAAACCCTTGATCATGTAATTGATACACCTTAGATTGAAGGGATTGTTCAACCGTATCTTCTACTGGAAGCTCTGTAGGAGGGGCATATTCCTTTCTCTTTTCTGGTTCTATAGCTGGTATGTTTTTTATATGCCCTTTTTTTGGTGACTCGTCTTTTACTGCTTGCTTTTTTATAGATGCAGGCTCTATTTCAGAGATAATGGAAGAAGGTCGTGTTTGTTCATGAATTCTAGTTTGGTTCATAGCTTGCTCTAGTTTTTCGTTTTCCAGCTTAATTTCTTCTAGATAAGTTGCAAATAAATCTTCCATCTCGGAAACTCTTTGATTATAGTTTGATTCAGTTTGTGAGAGCTTATTAACCTTATTAAGTAGCAATCGTATTGCTATAAAGGATAAAACATGAAGGAACAAGCTCATCATGACTAATAATGTTAACATACTAATCCTTTCTACCCATTGAAATCAATTCTTCTCCCTAAGTAAGGGTGATCCACAGCGGGAGTTTGTTCCTCCATATGGTGTTCACTGTTTTCTTCCTTCGTATGAGAATGGGATTGGTTCTTTAGATTCACCTTGTCTTTTTGTTCAAAATCATTTACTTTTTTTCTCTTCATTTCTTCCGCGACCGATTGGCTTTGAGCAAGTGATTCTTGTAAGACTTGGTTTCGTTGTTGCATCTGCTCCTGCATTTTGCCAACATCTTGCGTACGTGGTAAAGCAACTTGTAATTCAACCGATTTCCAACTCACGGCTTTCACCCCAATGAACATTTATACGATTGAAAATTAGCATACTCTATATGTAGGGATTATAATGTTATCTAATTCTTCATCGATATGTTTATTATACGCTACAAAGAACCAAAAATCCTGCTACGACCATTTGTACATACAGAAAAAAAGGAGCTTTTGTGCTTCCTTAGCTCCTTTCGACCTTACTAAGATATATTAGCAAGCACTTGTTTCAATTTCACAATAGACTTGCGGTGAATCTGTGAAATCCTTGAAGTAGTTAATCCTAGTACTTGTCCAATTTCCGTAAAGGTTAATTCCTCTTTATAGAATAAGCTAATTACTAATTGCTCATTCTCATTTAACTTGTTGATTCCCTTCTCCAGTTCGGTGTAACTTTCTTGTTGTAGAATATTTTGTTCTGGAGTGGTAGTGGATTCATCTGGTACTGAATATCCAATTCCTTCTCTATGTTCTTTACGAAGATCCTTTGGTTTATCATCCATCGATAATACATTCGCAAATAAGGAGTCTTTAATGGTTTCTTCGACTTCCTTTTCTGTAATACCAAGCTCCTTCGCAATTTCCTCAGAACTTGGCTTTCGTTGTAATTGTTGCTCCAATTGATTGGATACGCGCTCTAGCTGCTTTGTTTTTTCACGAACGGATCGCGGCAACCAATCTTCTTTTCTAAGACCATCAATTATGGCGCCACGTACTCGAAAGGATGCATACGTATCAAATTTGAGATCTCGTTTAGGGTCAAACTTTGTGAGTGCGTCGTACAGGCCAACTAATCCCAAACTTTTAATATCATCCCTGCTTACACTACTAGGTAAATGGACACCAATCCGTTGGACGTGATAGCTCACAATATAGCTATATTTTTGTATAAGTTGATTAGCCGCATCACTATCCTGATCCGTTATCCAGCTCTGCCATAATTGCTCATCTTGAGGAGCATTGGAATTGGACATGAAAGAATCCTCCTCACCTTATTACTAACGGTACTTCCTTACTCATATATAATTGGTTAGATTTCCTTTTCTCCCATATTAACCGTTCTGACTTTTAATATTCCGGTGTCTGGGAAAAATTCAATCGTTCTTCCACTATTGCCTCCGACATCTTCAGCAATGATTGGAATACGATGATGACTTAATCGTTGTTTGACAGCTTCAATATTCCGATGGCCCACTCGCAATAAATCATTTGATGTAGAAAACGAAAACATCTGTGCCCCTCCAGCGATTTTCGCTTTTAAAGCATATGCTCTTGCACCATCGTGTAATAGACTGTCGATAAGCAAATCAATTGCCGTATCTGCATACTTCATTTCATTTAAGTCATCTCGTTTAGATAGGTGTGAATCTGGTAGCATGACATGGGACATTCCAGCAATTCGTTGAGAATGGTCGAATACAACCACACCGACACAAGAACCTAAACCGGAAGTTCTTAATATCTCTGGTGCTCGTGTGATTTTCAAATCCGCAATGCCTACCTTCACAACATTACTAGTCATACTCATTAATCTTCCACACCTAAAGCTTTGAAGATTTTACGGAATGACTCGGGGTCCGGTAACAAAAAGAAGTGTCCATTCACACTACTTTTTTCCCCGTCTTCGGATATGGTTGTATCGATAATAATGGCATAATCACTTTCCACGGAAAGCTCCATTAACCCTTCAGACAAAATCGCGCCAGCCATATCCATATTTAAAGATGGTACAGAAGGTTGCATATTGATTTTTGTAAAGTCAGATAATGCAGATAAATAGGATCCAGAAAGAATGTTTCCTACTTCGTGTAAAGCAGATAAGCCGAGTTCATCAATAGGATATTCCTCAAAGGAAAATTTCTTCAGACCTGTTACCTGTCGAACAAACTGTTCTGCTTCATCTGGTGCAAGTACAAAAAACATACTTCCAGGTGCTTCTCCTTGAATGCGGAGGAATACAGATACAATTAATTTATCCGGTCCACCTACTAAATCCATCACTTCATCAAAGCTGACAACTTTAACAGAAGGAGTAGTCATATCCACTTTACGTTGTAACAATTTCGACAATGCCGTTGCCGCATTACCAGAACCAATGTTCCCTATTTCTTTCAAAATATCTAGCTGATAACTCGATAAATTTTCTAAAAACGACATGTTGTTATCCTTCTATCGATTTTAATTGTTCAATCTCATCCGTAGCTAATACTTTCTCCATATCGAGCAATATTAATAGACGAGAGTCGATTTTTGCTACTCCCTCAATGTAATCCACATTTACGGTACCTATTACTTCAGGTGTTGGCTCGACTTGTTCCGTCGGGATGTCAATTACATCATAAGCAGCATCTACAATTAATCCTACTTCTAACTCATTCATATAGACGATGATAATTCTTGTACTGTCAGTAAACTCTGCTGCATCCATTTCAAATCGTTTACGTAAATCGATAATTGGAGTAATTACTCCACGAAGGTTGATAACACCCTTCACGAATTCCGCAGTTTGTGGAACTCTTGTAATATGTTGCATTCTTTCAATAGATCCTACTTGTTGAACCGGGATTGCATACTCTTCATCTTGCAATTGAAATACGATAGATTTGAATTCTTGCTGGATTTGCTCACTCATTCTCTTTTCCTCCTCATCCAATTGGGCTTACTTCACTAATGCATTACTATCAATAATTAACGCAACTTGTCCATCTCCAAGAATTGTAGCACCAGAAATAGCAAATACGTCAGATAAATATTCACCAAGGGATTTTAGCACAACCTCTTGCTGACCGATGAAGCTATCTACAATCAGACCAGCCATTTTTTCTCCCTTACGAACAATTACAATAGAATAATAATCGTCTTGTTTAAGCTGTTCTGGTACTTGGAAAACGTGCTCCAATGGAATTAGTGGAACCACTTTTCCTCTGAAGTCTATGACACTCTTCTTATGGGCTTGCATTATATCATCTTTGTGAACAACAACTGTCTCGATAATCGAGGATAATGGTACTGCATATTTTTCTTTTTGCACTTCCACTAAGAGTACGGAAATGATAGATAATGTTAACGGTAACTGGATAGAAAATACAGACCCTTTATCTTGTTCAGACTCGATCGTAATTGTACCACCTAATGACTCAATGGTATTTTTCACAACGTCTAGTCCTACTCCTCGACCAGATACATCCGAGATCTTGTCAGCTGTGGAGAACCCACTTGCCATGATTAGCTCAAATACTTGTTGGTCCGTTAATGAACTTGCTTGTTCTTCTTTAATAATACCGTTTGATATTGCTTTATTAATAACTTTTTCCTTATTAATACCCGCACCATCATCCGTAATTTCGATAAATACATGATTTCCACTATGATAAGCCTTTAGCGTTAAGGATCCCTCAGCAGGCTTTCCTTTTGCAGTACGTGTTTCTGGCGTTTCAACACCATGATCTAGGGAATTTCGAATTAAGTGTACAAGCGGATCCCCGATTTCATCAATTACTGTACGATCTAATTCGGTTTCCGCACCAATAATCTCAAGGTTGATTTGTTTCCCTAAATCTTTAGCAAGTTGACGAACCATTCTCGGGAATCGATTGAATACTTGATCAATCGGTACCATTCTCATATTTAAAATGATATTTTGTAGATCGCCAGAGATTCTCGACATTCTTTCAACTGTTTCTTGCAGTTCGTTATGTTTTAGATTCAAGGAGATTTGTTCTAAGCGACCTCGGTCAATAACAAGCTCTTCGAATAAATTCATTAGGGCATCCAAGCGATCAATGTTTACACGAATCGTTTTATTCCCTATTTTGACATTTCCCGACTCCTTTGCACTTGAAGATGCATTATTAGTTGCACTTTCATTGGAAGTAGGTGTGCCATTTGTTGATGAAGTTTGTGGTGCTTGTTGCTTCGCGCTAATATCAGCAAGGGAGAATGGTTGAACCAATACTTCCTCAATTTCAGATACTTTTAATACCTTTTGTCGAAGAACTTCCGCGTCCGTTTTTGACACTAATAGAACAGAAAAGCTTTGTTCAAAATTCTCTTCTTCCAAATCTTGAACTAACGGATTGGATTTAATAACTTCCCCTTCTTGTTCAAGAATCTCAAATACCATATATACTCTGGCGGCTTTTAACATACAATCTTCACGGAGACTGACGTTAAGTTCGAAAATGTTAAAGTTCTTTTCTTCTGATTCCTTCAGTACAGCTAGTTCAAATTCATCTAAGGAAGAAGAAAGTTCGGAACCTGATTGCGTAGAGGATGGAACTACTTCCTTTTGGGTAGAAGATGCGTTGCTGATATCTTCCCCAGCTTCGATTGCTTGAAGCTTTGTCACTACTGTTTCCACGTTTCGTTTACCTTCTCCTCCAGAAGCAATATCCATAACCATCTCTTCTAAATGATCAACCGCTTCAAAGACCACATCCAGCATTTCGGAACTAACTTTGAGTTGATTATTTCGAACCGCATCCAAAACGTTTTCCAGCTTATGCGTCAGATTTGCAAGGTCTTGGTATCCCATGGTTGCTGACATTCCTTTTAATGTATGGGCAGAACGGAAAATCTCGTTTACCATACCAATGTCCGTTGGATTTTTCTCTAAAACTAAAAGATTATCATTTAATGCTTGGATGTGTTCTTTACTTTCTTCGATAAAAACCTCGAGGTATTCATTCATATCACTGGTTCCTCCTCATTACTTTCTCTATTAGTTGAACTAAACTAGGACTTATTGCATCTACATCCTCAACATAATCCACTAAATTCGTCTTGAAAGCCGCTTGTGGCATTCCATAGACGACAGAAGTCTTTGCTGATTCAGCTATCGAAATAGATGAAGGATGTTTTTGCTTAATGAGCTTCAAGCCATTTGAGCCATCTGCTCCCATTCCTGTCATAATGACGGAAATGATTTTATATGTGTTCTGCTCTGCCAAGGATTCAAATAGCGTATCAACCGAAGGACGGTGACCGCTTCTAGGTTCGTCCTGAGCAAGATGAGCAGCTAACGTCGAGCCAATTTTTCTAACGCGTAAATGGAAGCCTCCTGGCGCTATGTATGCTACTCCATTTTCTAAGCGCTCTCCATTCTGAGCTTCTTTTACTTGTATATCAGATAACGTATTAAGTCTATCCGCCAATGACTTTGTAAAGCCTGGTGGCATATGTTGGACTACAACAATCGGAGCTGGAAAATCTTTAGGCAACTGTGTCAGTACTCTTTGCAAAGCTCTAGGTCCACCCGTTGATGTTCCAATTCCTACAATGACCTTATGATGCGTACCGATAGGATGTGGGCGAATGGTTATTTCCACTCTCTTCGGATTTTCTTTCGGTATAACGGGATTCACATTCGCACTTGCTGCCGCAAACACCTTAGACTGAATTTCTTGTTCTATTTTTTGTATATCCAATGAAATAGATCCAGATGGTTTTTGGATAAAATCAACTGCCCCTAAAGAAATAGCTTGCAACGTTTTATCCGCACCTTTAGATGTTAGGCTGGACAGCATCACAACTGGAATTGGAAAGTCTGTCATTATTTTCTTTAAGGTAGAAATTCCGTCCATAATAGGCATTTCAACATCTAGCGTTATGACATCTGGTTTTAATAGATGAATTTTCGCCAATGCCTCTTGCCCATTCGGTGCAATCCCTACCACATTAATCCGGGAATCTGCATTTAGAATATTGGAAATCATTTTCCTCATAAATGCAGAATCATCCACCACCAATACTTTTATAGTCTCCATCAGCGTCTACCTCTCTTTGATGAGTTTTCTAAGTTTTGATAAGAAGAAAGATGGTACCTTTTTCTCAATATTGATGTCTTGTCCAGTGTATTGATCGGCGATTTGGGTTATTGCTCTTGCAACGGAAGACTTTTGATCAAATAAAAGAAAAGGAACTTGACTAATTACAGCCTCACTAACCGTCCTATCGTCTGGTAAAATACCTAATGGGTTTATTTGTACATTTAAAAATCGTTTAATGACATGCTGCATTCGATTCATTGTATTTAACCCATTTTTATGATTAAGTGCCCGATTGACAAGTAATCGAAGGTTCACATCACGGTTTTTCTGTGTGATATGTTTAATAATAGCATACGCATCGGTTAAGGAGGTCGGTTCAGGTGTAGTAACGACAAAACATTCATCAGCAGCGAGCATAAAATACATGCTACCTTCTGTTACCCCTGCCCCCATATCAAAAATAATGAAGTCATAACCATTAATCAGTTGCTTAAGTTCCTCTAAGAAATATTGAAATTTCTCTTCGTCCATAGAAAAAATATCAGATAGGCCAGAACCAGCTGCAATATAGGATAGGTTGTGTGGACCCTGCTCTATGATGTCATGGATAGAAAGGTGTTCATCGAACAGATTCACAATTGAATATTTGGCGGAAACCCCTAACAGAATATCAATATTTCCCATCCCTATATCTAGATCAAATATTAAAACTTTCTTCTCTTTTTGTGATAGAGCAAGAGAGAAATTTAGAGCAAAATTTGACTTTCCAACGCCACCTTTTCCACTTATGATGGCAATAGTTTTGGCTTGCTTGATAGAACGCAAGCTGTCAATTCGTTTTCTTAGCTCAGCTGCTTGATCACTCATCTTTTCCTTCACCAACTATCATTTCACAAATTTTTGAAACGGATGATTCCTCAATATCATCTGGCACGTCCTGCCCATTGGTAAGATAAGCTACTCCTATTCCATACGTTGTAGAGAGATTCAGAATGGCTCCATATACGGAGGTTTCATCCTTTTTGGTAAAGATAAGTTGTTTAATCGGTATATTCATGAATTGGCTTACCAGTTCATGTAGATCTTTGGATCTAGTTGTAAGAGACAGTACAAGGTAGGTATCGAAATCTCTCTCCACATCGTGTATTTCTTTTAATTGCTGAATATAGGCAGGATCTTTAAAATTACGGCCTGCTGTATCAACTAGTACTAGATCATAATCAGAGAACTTTTTCCTTGCTTCCTGGTAATCCGCTAATGAATAAGCGATTTCCAATGGCACTTCTAAAATCTTGGAGTAGGTTCTTAGTTGGTCAATAGCTGCGATACGATAGGTATCCATCGTAATCAAAGCAACTTTCTTTTTTTGATTTAACACTTGATCTGCAGCAATCTTAGCAATGGTCGTCGTTTTTCCAACACCTGTCGGTCCGACGAAATGAATAAACTGTTGATTCGAATCTTCTTTGCCAAATGGCTGTTTTGCCAACTTCGCTCGAATCCCTTTCATTACAAGTGGTCTAACGTTATTGGATTGGTTCTCGTTATACTCCTCCATCACGATATCCATAATTTCTTTTGCGATTTCTTCATGCACTTCCTGATCTAATAAGTGATCATAATAATGCTGAACCGGCTCAGGATAGGAAGAAGGTTGTGTCCCGTGCTTCGCTACCCATGCTTTTAATTCTTTAATTTCTTTAAGAACTAAATCATCTTTTGGAATAGATTTAATCGGTTGCTGTCGGACAACAGGTTCACTTCTCTTTATTTCTGGAGGAACAGCTGAAGGAGCGGGCTTCGGCTCTTCTTTTGGCTTCTTTGGTGCAGGATCAAGAGCAGCTATAACCTCGACGTTTCGTTTTTTAAAGAGTCCTAAGAAACCTCCTCTTAGGACTACTTTGGAATTAAGAATAACCGCGTCGGCCCCTAAGTCTTTCCGTATTTGATTCATCACTTCAGGCATGGTTGGTGCAGTAAATTTTTTTACCTTCATGCGACATTCACCACTCCTACGCTTTGGACTTCTAAGTTCGGCTCTAATTCGTTATAAGACAAGACAACGACTTGCGGTAAAAAGCGATCTAATAATTGTTTTACATACATTCGAATAGCTGGGGAACAAAGGACGATTGGTGTTTCTTGTTGTAAGGACAATTGTTCTACACTCTCTGATACAGACCTCATAATTAATTGCTGGGAATCTGGATCCAAGGATAAATAGCTTCCATGCTCCGTCTGCTGTATATGGTCTGCAATTAGTTTCTCTACACTTGCTGACATCGTAATCACTTTTAAGGAACCATTATCCTCCGATACATATTGTTGCGTAATTTGAGCAGATAGTGCCTGTCTCGCATATTCTGCTAACAAATCGGAATCATTTGTCATTTTTCCAAAGTCAGCTAATGTTTCGAAAATAACTGGTAAGTTTCGAATTGATACGTTTTCTCTCAATAGCTTCGCTAAAACCTTCTGAATATCCCCAATTGATAACGGATCTGGTGTGACTTCTTCGACTAGAATCGGATATGATTCTTTTAAATGATCGATTAATTGCTTCGTTTCTTGTCTTCCTAATAGCATGTGCGAATATCGTTTAATTACTTCTGTAATATGTGTAGAAACAACAGATGGCGGATCTACTACCGTGTAGCCGGATAACTCTGCTTCATCCTTTAACTCTTCCGTAATCCATTTTGCCGGTAATCCGAACGCAGGTTCTACCGTTTCAATCCCTTCTAATAAATCATCCTCCGAGCCTGGGCTCATTGCTAAGAAATGATCTAACAAAAGCTCCCCTTTTGCTACTTCGTTTCCTTTTACTTTCAAACGATATTCATTCGGATTAAGTTGAATATTATCTCGTATTCTTACAACTGGTATTACAATTCCTAATTCAATTGCTAGTTGGCGACGAATCATGACAATTCGGTCTAATAAGTCTCCTCCTTGGTTCGTATCCGCTAATGGAATCAGTGCATACCCAAATTCAAACTCAATCGGATCCATGCTCAACAACCCAACAACGTTCTCAGAAGACTTCATCTGTTCACTCGCTTCTTCCTCTTCTTCTGATTCAGTAGGTAGTTCCTGAACTTCTGGGACTCTAGATAGCCAGTATCCACCAAATGCTAAAACAGCTGCAATGGATGTGGTCAAGAAAAAGTTAATCGGCGTTAATCCTAGTAAGAAAATGGTTCCTGCCGCAATGTAAAGCAATTTCGGAAACTGAAAAAGCTGCTTCGTAATGTCACTACCTAAGTTTCCTTCTGTTGTAACCCTCGTAACTACAATACCTGTTGCGGTCGAAATCAGTAAGGCTGGTATCTGACTTACCAGTCCATCTCCTACGGTTAACTGCATATAGGTCGTAATTGCTTCTTGAAAGCCCATATCCATTTGGACCATTCCAATTATTAATCCAAAAATAATATTTATAAGGACAATAATTATTCCGGCAATTGCATCCCCTTTTACGAATTTACTTGCACCATCCATAGCTCCGTAAAAGTCAGCTTCTTGTTCAATTTTTTCACGTCGATCTTTCGCTTGATGTTCCGAGATCATTCCAGCATTCAAATCAGCATCGATACTCATTTGTTTCCCAGGCATCGCATCAAGGGTAAATCGAGCTGCAACTTCTGATACCCTCTCAGAACCTTTCGTAATAACTAAAAATTGAATAATAATCAGAATTAAGAAAACAACAAAACCTACTAGAGGGTTGTCTCCAATTACGAATGTACCAAACGTTTCTACAACTCCACCCGCGTCTGCTTCTGAAAGAATAGATCTTGTTGTAGAAACATTCAATCCCAGTCTAAACAAAGTAAGCAAGAGCAATAGTGAAGGGAAGATAGATAATTCAAGCGCACTGCTCGTATTCATCGAAACGAGAATCACGAGTAATGCTAGCGATATGTTGATTAATATAAGGATAGATAGCATCCATCCAGGCAAAGGTACAACAAGCATCGCAACGATTAGAATAACCGCTAATAGAACGGACATATCACGTAGCTTCAATCCTTAATCCTCCTAACTCTTGTTTGTTTTTTGTTCGATGCTATATACATAGGCCAGGATCTCTGCAACTTGTTGGAAAAAATCTTCTCCAATCACTTGATCAATTTCAACCTGTGCATATAATGCTCTTGCTAGTGGACGATTTTCTACAAGCATTACATCGTTTGCTTTCGCAACTTCTCGTATTCGAAAAGCTACATAATCGACTCCCTTAGCAACAACATAAGGGGCATCTGCTTTTGCTTCATCATACTTAATCGCTACTGCATAGTGAGTAGGGTTTGTGATGACCACGTCGGCTTGAGGAATTTCACTCATCATTCTTCGCATGGCCATTTGTCTTTGTTTTTCTTTTATTTTCGACTTAATTAGTGGATTTCCTTCAATATTTTTATATTCATCCTTAATGTCATTTTTGGACATTCGAAGATTTTTTTCATGGTCATATTTCTGATAAGCATAATCAAAAACAGCTAATATGAGTAAAGCAATGGAGGCTGCAAGCCCCATTTGTATTGTAATATTTCCAAAAAACGCTAAAGCCGATTGGACGTCCTTATGG
Organism: Radiobacillus deserti; assembly: GCF_007301515.1. Classification (GTDB taxonomy): domain Bacteria; phylum Bacillota; class Bacilli; order Bacillales; family Amphibacillaceae; genus Radiobacillus; species Radiobacillus deserti. The sequence goes on along the minus strand of NZ_CP041666.1, from coordinate 1,588,532 downwards.
GAAAGAAGCATCATTTCTTCTTTATTCATCCATAGGACCGCAAACGTTATACTGCCTACTACTGAAATTTTCAATATCGATTTTACGAGTTCAACTAAAGCACGGACGGAAAAAATACGCTTCGCCCCTTGAATCGGATCAATCTTACTTAACTTTGCTTTCAATGGTTCTGTTGTATAAAGGAAACCAACTTGTGCTAGGTTTGAGGCTACTCCTGCAATCATCGCTATTCCCATTACAGGAGCGATGGCTTTGCTGATTTCAATGGTCGATTCTACGAATATATGCTCAATGGTTTTTTCAGTTAGATCTAATAATATATATTCCGAAAACGAAGTTCGGAAAAAGGCTAACATCGTATCCTTCATATAACCGCCGGTAACAATAAACGTGAAAAAAACAAAAATTAAGAGTATTGCAGTACTAATTTCTTGACTCTTGGCAACCTGCCCTTTTTTCCTAGCATCTTGGCGCTTTTTTGGAGTTGCTTTTTCTGTTTTCTCACCAGCAAAAAACTGTAAATCTAACCGAAGTTCCACCTAAGCACCTCCAAACAATAGCATTAATCCTCTCATGGACTCTGTCGCATATTCAAACAGACTCCGAACAAGTGTAAAGTAAACACCCATGGACACCACGAGTAAAAGAAAACTCACTAAAATTTTTAATGGCAATCCAACTACAAATACATTAAGTTGTGGAACGGTACGAGCTACAATCCCAAGTGCAACATCTACTAAAAATAAACAACCTACGATTGGCATCGCCATTTGAAAAGCGATAATAAAAAGCTTACTAATAGTCTGCATGGCGAACTCCGCAATCCCTTGATCTCCAAAAGCAACCATTTTATCGATTGGAACCAATTGATAACTATAAAATATCCCATCAATGAGTAAATGGTGGCCATTTACTGCTAACAAAAATAGCAGAGCAACCGTATAAAAGTACTGTCCTGTCAAAGGACTTTGGGCACCGGTTTGCGGATCCATGACATTGGCAATCGCAAAACCCATTTGAAAATCGATTAATCCTCCTGCGATCTGGATTGCAGCCATAATCATGTATGCCACAAGACCAATCAATAATCCAATCAGTGCCTCTTTCATCACAAGTAACAAAAAGGTGTAATCAAATGTGATTTCAGGTATCGGAATCGTATAGAACATAATCCAAGCTAGAAAAAGGCTAAAGCCTACTTTAAAAATGGTAGGTACATTTCGATAGGAAAAAATAGGTACCGTAACAAAAAATGCAGTGACCCGCATAAACACCAATAAAAACCCAGGAAACTTCGTAAAATCAATTAACTCTAACATGATTTACCCAACAAACCTATTCAAGTTTTCGAATAAATTAGATGTGAATTCTACCATCCTAGTTAACATCCATGGCCCAAAAAACACTAAACCGACTAGAACAGCAACAATCTTAGGTATGAAAGCCAATGTTTGTTCCTGGATTTGCGTAGTTGCTTGGAAAATACTTACGACCAATCCGACTACCAAGGCTAGTATAAGAACAGGGGCTGTAATAATCAAAACTGTATAAATACCTTGTTCCGCTAAAGAAATAACAAATTCTCCGGTCACGGCAATCCCCTTTCACCAATTAAAATCCTTCTAATATAGAATGTGTGATTAGATACCAGCCATCAACTAAAATAAAGAGTAAAATCTTAAACGGTAAGGAGATCATAACTGGCGGTAACATCATCATCCCCATGGACATTAGAACACTAGCAACAGCCATATCTATTACTAGAAATGGAATAAAAATCATAAATCCCATTTGAAATGCCGTTTTCAATTCACTTATAGCGAATGCAGGGACCAGGGTAGTCATCGGAATGTCTTGAATCGTTTCAGGTCTTTCCATTTCTGCATAGTTCATAAACAAAGCTAAATCCTTTTGTCTCGTATGCTTGGCCATAAATTCCTTTAAAGGAACGCTTGCTTCCTCATACGCTTCATCTAATGAAATTTCTTCGTTAAAGAGCGGAGTCAGTGCGTTATCATTTATCTCATTAAAGGTAGGAGCCATAATGAAAAAGGTTAGAAATAGTGCTATACCGATTAACACCTGATTCGGCGGCATTTGCTGCGTCGCTAATGATGTTCTTACAAATGACAGAACGATAATAATCCTCGTAAAAGATGTCATTAGAACTAAGATACTTGGTGCTAAAGAAAAAACCGTTAATAATAATAGAAGCTTGACAGACGTCGACACATTGGTAGGATCGGAGCCAGAAAAAATATCAATAAATTCATTCATGATTGTCTTCGCTCCTATTATTTCGTCGGTCTATCAGTTGGTTTCGAATCGATTTCACTTTCGATAGCTCGTTTTGAAACGCATGTTGAAACTCACTTTTCTTCGATGAGTCGGAAGGGTCGTTCTTGTCTTTTGTTGTGTTCAACAAGGATGAAATCCAATTACTTGGATTTACGGACGACTCCTCACTATTTTTCAATTCTTGGAGCGTATCTTTATCTGTAATCTCCGTGAGTAACTCGATATTATCTCCCACTCCAACTACAAAAACTTTCTCTCCAATTCGAACAATTTGCATCGATTTATTTGCACCTAATGATAGACCGCCTAAATTTTCTAATGTTCGGACTCTCTGAAACATTTTATTTCGTTTATTAATAAACTTTAAAAGAAAATAAATAAGTGCAAGGATAAATCCTAAAGCTAAAATCAGCTTTATAAAGGTAAAGAAAAGATTTGATTCTTGACCGGATTCATCTTGGACGTTTGTTATGGCATCTTGATCTTCTTGCTGCTCCCCTTCTTTATCTTCCACGGAATCCCCTTGGTCCGTGTCACACTTCTCCGGGTTTTTAAAACATTCCGTTACACTTGGTGCAGCTTCCACTTGGACAAATGACGTAATAGAAACGAATAAGAGAAAGCACAAGATGATTTTTTTTAACATACGCTCACCGCTTTTATATTAGTCCAATGCTTTCGAGATGGCTTCTAGTACGCGATCCGCTTGGAATGGTTTTACGATGAAATCTTTAGCGCCGGCTTGAATTGCATCTATAACCATTGCTTGTTGACCCATTGCAGAACACATGATAACTTTTGCCTCTCCACTAAGTCCTTTAATTTCTTTTAATGCTGTAATACCATCCATCTCAGGCATTGTAATATCCATTGTTACTAGGTCCGGAGACAACTCTTTAAACTTCTCTACTGCTTGAGCCCCATTTTCGGCTTCCCCTACTACTTCAAAACCATTCTTACTCAAAATGTCCTTAATCATCATTCTCATAAATGCTGCATCGTCTACGATTAATATTTTTTTACCCAACCTTAATCTCCCCTAACTTCTACATTGTTTAGTTTATTTTAAGTTTCTAAGTCTATCAGATTGACTAACGATATCTGTTACACGAACCCCAAAGTTCTCCTCGATTACGACAACCTCACCCTTCGCAATTAGTTTGTCATTTACAAGAATGTCTACAGGTTCTCCAGCTAATTTGTCCAACTCGATAATGGAGCCAGTAGATAATTCAAGAATGTCTTTTACAGAGCGTTTGGTTCTACCAAGCTCTACTTTTACATTTAATCCAATATCTAAAAGCAAATCTAAGTTTCGTTGTTCTTTCGCAGGCAGTTCTACTTGGTCAAACGAAGAGAACTCGGCTGCTTGTACATTTGCGTTTGCCATACTATGACCACCAATATGCTTCGGCTCTTGCTGCACTTGATTACTAGATTGTCCTGCAGCAGAAGACGGAGAATTTTGATATGTCTGACCCTGTTCCTTAGGAGACTCAGGTGCAGCACTATCTTGTGTCAATTCTTGAGGTGGGTTCATCAGTTGATCAACCAATTCTTTCGCAAAAGAAACTGGTAATAACTGCATGATGCTGGAATCTATTAATGTACCAATCTTAAGCTGGAAGGATACTTTCACATACACATCTTCTTGCTCTAGATGTTTGGCACCTTCGCTTTCTTCCCCATCTAAAATAGCGATGGAAGGTGGGGAAATATCTACTTTCTTCGTAAACACAGTCGACATACTTGTTGCTGCTGTTCCCATCATTTGATTCATCGCTTCTTGAACAGCACTTAAATGGATATCATTTAATTCATCTGCAGGTGCTGTTCCATCTCCACCAAGCATAAGATCTGCAATAATAGCAGCGTCATGTGATTTTATAACAAAAACGTTAGTACCCCGAAATCCCTCTGTGTACGTGACCTCCACCCCTACATGGGGTTGCGGAAATTCGTTGATTAAGTTTTCCTTCGTAATCATGGATGTTTCAGGTGTTGTAATGTCAACTTTTTGGTTAAGGAGTGTCGATAATGTAGTTGCTGATGTTCCAAATGAAATGTTTCCAATCTCTCCTAATGCATCCTGCTCCATTGTCGAAAGATAATCGTCAATCGGAGGGTTATTTGAAGAAGTTGTGTTTTCTTCTGACTCATCTCCTGAACCATTTAAAAGAGCATCAATTTCATCTTGAGACAGCATTCCATCATTCGTCATCTTCCGTCCCTCCTTTTATTTCTTCAATAATTTGGACTGCAAGCTTGCTTTTCTTCTTACCAGGCTGAACTCGAAATTTCGCTTGATTTCCAACATGCAGCGATAACGGCTGATCAATAGGTTGATCTAACATAATCACATCATTAAGGTTTAAATGTAAAAGGTCCTCCATGGAAATGCTTGATTCACCTAATACTACCTTCAAATCCATACTCGCTTTTTCGATTGTCTTGGTTAAGTTTTTGTATTCCTCTGGCTTACTGATTGAAGTACTCTTTGTTTGCATCCAATAATGTACGGATAGTCTAGGAATAATGGGCTCCAAAACTACGTGTGGAATGCAAATATTAATCATCCCTGAACTTTCACCAATCGTTGTGTTTAAGGAAACAACGACTACTGTTTCATTCGGAGATACAAGCTGTAAAAACTGTGTATTTACTTCAAACTCTTCTAAGACCGGAGTAATGTCCGTTACAGAACTCCACGCTTCTTGTAAATTCTCCATTGCTCGCTCAAACAAAGAGGTCATTAACGTTGTTTCAATTTCGGTTAAATTCTCAACTTTGTTTACACTTGCACCTCGTCCACCAAGCTGACGATCCATCATGGCATACGCAATATTAGGATTGAATTCAATCACTATTCTTCCTTCTAATGGAGCCACACTATAAATATTTAAAATTGTCATCTTAGGAACAGATCGTACAAATTCTTCATACGGAATTTGGTCAACAGACGCAACTGAGATATTTACATACGTTCTTAGCTGAGCCGAGAAGTACGTCGTCAATAATCGGGCAAAGTTTTCATGAATTCTGGATAAGCTCCTAATTTGGTCTTTAGAAAATCGAAGAGCCCGTTTGAAATCATATACTCGTACCTTTCGATCCTGTTCTTCTTGTTTTAGCTGATTTGCATCCATCTCCCCAGTCGATAATGCGGAAAGTAATGCGTCTATTTCATTCTGTGATAGAATATCCTCTGCCAACGTTTCTCACCCCCATCAGGAGTACTATCTTTATTGTAGAACCTTACTAATTGTATAAACGTCTACAATTTTTCCTTCTTCCATTACTTTGTTTAATTCAACAACCAATTTCTTCTCAATTTCTGAAAGCTTATTTTGAATGTCATCCGCTGTCAAAGGTGATAATTGCTTTATCATTATATTTTTCATTTGAAAGCTACGCTTCTCAATTTCTTCTTTGGCTTCTTTACTATCTCCAACGATTTGATATTGAATTTTTAGGTAGCTTCCATCCTTCAAGTCGGTTGTTACTTCCGGAACCTCAAAGGAGTACTCCGCCATTTCATCTGCGGTTAGTTCTTTAACTTTTTCTTCTTCCTTGTCCCCTGTAAGGTTTAGAACAAGCACAACCGCAACTGCTCCTACTATTGTAAGGACGACTAGTACGGAGATTAAAATAGTCAAAAATTTACGATTCATCTTCGTCACCTACTTTACTAATAACACCTGTTAAACCAACCTTACGATAGAACAATTGAATCAACTCAACCACTTCTTGTTGAGATTCACGGACCACTAACTTCTTACTGGAAGTCAGGGTAATTGTCGTATCAGGGAAAGATTGAATTTGTTCAATATATAACGCATTTAAGGTGAAGGAATCACCATTTAATCGTGTTAACTTAATCATAAAATGGAGGGAGCTAGGCGGACCTAGCTCCTCACCTCCCTCTTGTTGATCTATCGGTTATCTGTTTTATGCACTAAGCTTAACGCTTAAGATTTACTAGCTCTTGTAAGATTTCATCAGAAGTTGTGATAATTCTTGTATTCGCTTGGAAACCACGCTGTGCTGTAATCATTTCTGTGAATTCTTCCGCTAAGTCTACGTTAGACATTTCTAGGGCACCAGCTACTACAGAAGCTGATCCGTCTTGTTGTGGGATGACCATGTCTTCTAAAGCGTTAAATTGGTTATCCCCATCTGTATTAACACCAGCGTTTCCGGTAAGACGGAATGCATTATTTCCGGCTTTTTCTAAACCACCTGGGTTAGAAAACTTAGCTAAGCGAATTTGACCAGCTTCTTTTACTTTTCCGTCCGCATCAACGTACATTACTTTACCATCGCTTTGAACACTAAAACTAGATGCAGTTTCTGGTATTTGTAATCGACCAAGTTGATAGGTTGCGTTTCCACCTTGATCTGCTGCAGTATTTTCTGCACCTAACAAATAATTTCCATTCGCATCTACAATAAATCCATCGTCATCTAAATAGAAATTACCAGCACGTGTAAATGTAATCGTTGAGTTATCCATGTCAACTTCATTGGAAGTTGCATTTAATGCTAAGTTATTTCCAATGACAAACATTCCATCGCCTTCAAGAGCAAAGTCCAACATGCGATTTGTTGTTTGTCTATTCCCTTGTGTGTGAATGTTATCGATAGACCCTACTTGGGAACCAAGACCAACTTGAGCTGGGTTAACCCCACCACGAACTCCACCAGCTACAGGTGCTTCTGCTCCAGAAATCGTTTGACTCATCATATCTTGGAACGTAACCCGTCCCTTTTTAAATCCAGAAGTACTCACATTTGCGATGTTATTCCCGATAACATCTAATTTCGTTTGAAATCCTCTCATACCAGAAACTCCAGCATACATTGAACGTAACATGTCATTTATTCTTCCCTTCAGATTTTAGTCCTAGCTGCTTCGTTCATTCCACAGCTATTTGGCCTCCCTTAAAGGGTCCAGCCTGTTTACAATAAAATTGCACCATTGATATTCGTAAAAATCTTGCTTTCCACTTCCGACCGATCCATTGCGGTCACAACCGTATGATTTTTCGTGCTAACTAGAAGTGCTGCATCGTTCGTGATTACAAGTGATTCTGTAATTCCTTTTTGCTTTGCCTCTGTCACTTTCTCGGATATTTTTTGCCAAAGGCTCGGTTCAATGGTTATATTTCTTTGCTGTAGTCTTTCTTGCGCATGTTTACTAACCTTTAAGCCTTGTGCCGACTGCAATACATCTTTGAACGCGGTAGTTTGACCGGTTGGAACCTTTGGTGACTGTTTCGTAGGTCTCGGAAGTTGGAGTGCCTGGGTTTGTAATTGCTGAATACGATGATCCATGCACATTACCTTCCTTCTACTTATTCGTTTGTTTCTTCTTCAGCTGCTTCTTGCGTAACCTTTGTTACACTTCCTACATTAATCTTAGAACCATCTGTAAGCTCTAATAAAATATTTCCTTCACTTTGCAACACAGATTTTACGGTACCTGTTTTCGTTTCTTTCACTTGTCCCGTCTCTTCATCGATCACTTCATACGAAACATCTTTACCGATTAAGTTGCTAAACTGAATGACGTTGGCAATAGACTGATTATTTGCCAAGTTCGTGACGACAGAAGAAATATTCATCATTTGCTCTAAAGATGAAAATGTAGCCATCTGAGAGATGAACTCTTTATCTTCCATCGGGTTCAAAGGATCCTGGTTTTTAATTTGAGCCATTAAAATTTTTAAAAACTCGTCTTTCCCAAGTGCAGATCCTGTCGTTCCACGTGACTGGTTAGCTAAGTACAAATTTGGATCGATTTTTGTCAATCGACTCACCTACACTTTCTCGTTCATCAAAATATCACTAAAGCTTATCCCAGATTCTTCTTCCTCATTTTGACTGTCCTCTGCTACATAAGACGATTGCTTATTTTCAGATGACTGTCGATCTTCTTGGAGACTTTGCTTCGGATTATCACTGTTTTGCTGGTTTAATAGAGATCCTTCTTGTTTCTCAACCACGACTTGTTGAGGAGAAAACATATGCTTTAACTGATGCATGTTACTTTCAAGCATATCCTTCGCCGCTTGAGATTGAACAAGAATCTTAACAGTCGTTTCTCCGTTTAATTGCGTCATTTTTATTAAGATATCACCGAGATGCTCTGGTCGTAGCTTCAAAAATAACTGTGAATTGTTATTTTTGGATAGAAATTTACTAGATTGCAAGACTCTTTGTATTTCATTAAGTAATTTGGTTTCTGCTGTTTCCTCTGAGTTTCCTTGACCAACATGAATGATATATTGTTCAACTTGACTCATTGGCATGTTTGTTAGTGTTGTACCAACAGGAGCTTGTCCTGCACTCACATCATCAACCGCAGTTGTTCCAACGGAGTTAACCAATTGTTTGACCCATTTACCAATATCACTGCTCGTGACTTGTGCAGACTGTTGATACTTTTGTTGACCTTGAAATGTTTCTCGCTTTTGATATGCGTCTAACAGCTTGCTCCAGATTGTTTGTTCTTTAGATTGCAGGCCAGACTCATTTGTTAACAAGCTTTGAGCGGACTGTCCAGCTTGTTTTTCAACAGCAGTCCATTGTTCTAGAAGTTTTAATAGCTTCATTTGCGTTTCCTTTGGAACTTCCCCTTGGCTAGAAAGCTGCTGCAGTAATCCTTTTACTTGCTCAAACATCGCATTCAGTTTAGCGACTGTATCTGAATCTAGAGATTTAGATTCCACGTTCACAACCGTTGTCTGCTCAATTTGTCCAAGAAAGGCAACTACCAAATTCTTCAAGTCAGGTTGTTCTTCTATCAACTTATTAATCTGTTGAAGTACGTTTTCTTCTCCCGCTTCATCTGAAGATTCCAATCCCCATTTTTCTAAAAGGGTTGTAACAACTTCTATTAACTCCTCAGGAAGGCCTTCTAGTGTTTCCATGAGCTGTTTCATGTCGACTTCTTTTAATTTATCCACACTACCGAACAGACTAGCTTCCTTAACAGTTGTATTCTGTTGTACCTGTGATTGCTTTCCAAGACTCTCCTTTGTATCAGATTGTCCTGTCTGTTTACTTGAAGCTTCTGTCGCATTGGATTGCTTTGTTTGTTTGCTTGAAGTTTCTATCCCATTGGATTGCTCTGATTGCTTACTAAGAACTTGTCCAAATACTACTTCACCTTTTGCTTTATCATTGGACTTTTGATTTGTTGCTTGCGTCGGTTTGTTCGCTACTGCAACTGGTGCCACAATCCCAATTCCGTTACTCATTATTTTCACCTCCTTTCAAATACCCTAGGAATGAATTACTCTTCTGCTAATAATGCAGTGGTAAAGGTTGCAGCCTGCTCTGGTTCCATCGCACCTAAGATTAATCCTCGTTCTTCACTCGGAACATTTCTTAGTACTCGAACCGCTGTCGCCACTTCTAGGTTTGCGATGATGGGTGCTGCTTCTTCTGGATCCATTCCTTCAAAGGAGGCAGAAACATCTTTCAAGACGTTTTGCTGTTCTTCCTCATTCGTTTTATTTTGCTCTTCTAACTGACTAGAAAGCTTTGCTACCTCCTGTGTCAGCTCATCAACCTCTGCCTCTTTTTCTTGCAGGCTCGATTTTAGTGCTTCTATTTCTTCATTCTTACTTGCCACTGCCGTTTCAACCTGCTCCTTACTATCTTCCGCTCTCTTTTCAGCCGTAGCTTGCTTGACCTCTTCTTCTGTATCAATAATAGAGGAAAGACCTGGAACATGATTGGCAATATTTTTGGCTTGGTTTAGAACATCCACTCCTGCAATCGTCATAATTATGCCAGTTAATGTAATTGCAAAGACTAGAGGAATGATAATAATAAAGAGCCATTGGAGAAAACCAGCTTTTTCTTTCTCTTGTAATTCTGCTTTTGCCATAATCTCACCTATTTCTAACCGAATACTGCTGTAAAGAAATTTCATCCATAAAGGAGTTTTCCTGCAGTTTTAGTTGTTCGGATAGTTTTTGCTTTTTATTTTCAATCATTTTTTCAAACTTTTTCACTTCAATATGCGCATCCGTTAGTTTCAGCTGAAAAGATTCCATATTAAGTCTCGCTTCATTCACAGTGTACTGCACTTCTTGAATGACCTGCTGCAGCTTATCCATATAAGAAGAATGGGAAGCTAGCATATCGATCGATACAGCCTTGTCTAGTTGTCTTTGGTAATTTTCCTCTGCTTCTTCTTTTTTTCGGAGAAGCTCATATAGCTTTGTCGCTACTTCTTCAAAGCTATCCACGGACTGCTTATAGGCTTTTTGAGCTTCCTTCTTTTCTCGTTCTTTTACTTGTAATATCTTTTCAAATGTTTGGATAAACGCCATTATGGACCACTCCCATTTACTAGCTCCATCATTTGTTCATACGCCTCTTCAATGGTTACTACTTCTTCCGTACCTTGTTTCAAAAATTCGATAATACGGGGATAATAGTGAATGGCTTCGTCTACCTCACGACTTGAACCTTTCTTGTATGCCCCAATTTGAATTAATTCATAGTTGTCCTCATACGTTGCTAGAAGGGTTCGAATTCGTTGGGCAAGTTGCATTTGTTCTGGACCAGCTATTTGAGGCATTACACGACTTATCGACTTTAAAACATTCAGTGCCGGAAAGCGTCCTTGCTCTGCAAGCTTTCGATCTAACACAAAGTGTCCATCTAGAATTCCACGTGTAGTATCCGCAATTGGCTCATTCATATCGTCACCGTCTACTAACACGGTGTAAAACGCGGTGATTGTACCTGCTTTGCTGGTTCCAGTTCGTTCTAACAGCTTAGGCAGGGTAGCAAATACAGAAGGTGTATAACCCTTTGTGGTCGGTGGTTCTCCCGTTGCAAGTCCTACTTCACGCTGTGCCATCGCAACCCGTGTTACGGAATCCATCATTAAGTTCACTTGATAGCCTTGATCCCTGTAATATTCACTAATAGCAGTCGCCGTATAAGCACCTTTGATTCGCATAAGGGCTGGTTGATCAGAAGTCGCCACAACAATAATAGACTTTTTACGTCCTTCGTCTCCGAGGTCTTTTTCCAAGAATTCACGGACCTCTCGTCCCCGTTCCCCAATTAGTGCGATGACATTAATATCCGCACTACTATTTCGGGCAATCATTCCTAGAAGTGTACTTTTCCCAACACCACTTCCAGCGAAGATTCCAATCCGTTGACCTTTTCCTACTGTAAGCAAGCTATCAATGGCTCTAACACCGACTTGAATCGGTTCACGGATAGGTGGACGATCAAGCGGATTAGGAGGAGTTTGCTCCGATGGATAAGGACTAAGCCCCTTCGGTAATGCAGAGCCATCTAACGGTTTACCCAACGGATCTACAACAGAACCAATCATACCCATTCCTACTTTTATAGTTAGCGGGTGGCCGGTTGCCTCAACAAGGCAGCCCGGACCGATATCTTTTAGCTGTCCATAAGGCATTAACAAAACTTTTTCATCATTAAACCCAACAACCTCTGCCATAATAGGCTCACTCCCTCTTGAAGAGGGGTGAATATAGCAAACATCTCCTACACTAGCTTCTGGTCCTTTAGATTCAATCATGAGCCCAATTACTCTATGAATCTTTCCATATCGCTTATACGTGTCTATTTGCTCTAATCTATCAACGTATTTAGTTATGTTCACGACCAACCTCCTGCGCGATATCAAAGAGTTTATTTCGAATCTCGTGAAGTTGACTTTCTATTCCAGCATCGATTCTTCCGAAAGGAGATTCAACGATACAGCTCCCAACCGATAAGGATTCATCTGGATAGATAGCTAAGTCCACATCCTCTTTAACGATATTCTTTAGCTCTTCCTTATTAGATAAAACAAGAGGATATTGATCTGGGTTTGCATAAATCGCAACTTTCATCTGGCCCTTCACTTCATCAAGAACAGCTTTGACAATGCTTAAATATTGGTCTGGTTGTTCTACCTCATGACGTAGTATTCTTTCTGCCACTTTTAGTCCTAAATGTAGAATTGTTTCTTCACTCTGTAGTACCGTTGATTTCGCATCGTCTTTCGCGGTTTGAATAATGTTCTTGGCTTGTTCTATATGCATGGCATATTCTTGTTTTCCTGCTTGCTCTCCTGATTGAAAACCTTCTTGATAACCTTCTTCTTTCGCGGCTTCTTTCAGGCGTTCTCTTTCTTCTACCCATTGCTGCTGTTCGATTCGAATTTTTTGATGTGCTTGATCTAACATGTCCTGTGCTTCTTGTTTTGCTCGATTTAATTCTGTGACGGCATGATCCAGTTTTTCTTGTATAGCTTGCTTTGTTTCTTCCTCATCCACCTCTTCTAAAGGCTTTTGGAAAGTAATAGGCTTTATCCCAATTACTTTACTTGCGGCTGGCTGGCTATATTTAAAAACACTAGACAATGATATCGTCACCTCCACCACGAGCAATTACAATTTCGCCTACTTCTTCTAATCTTCTAATTACTGAAACAATTCTACTTTGAGCTTCCTCGACATCACGCAATCGAACAGGTCCCATGAATTCCATCTCTTCTTTGAACGTTTCTGCCATTCTTGTTGACATGTTTTTGAATAATACTTCTCGAACTTCTTCGCTTGCCACTTTTAGAGAAAGTCTGAGATCGTCGTTTTCCACATCACGGATAACACGTTGAATGGCTCTGTTATCCAATGTAACGATATCTTCAAAGACAAACATTCTCTTCTTAATTTCTTCGGCAAGCTCTGGATCTTGAATTTCAAGCGCATCAAGGATTGTTCTTTCTGTACTTCTGTCAACGCCATTTAACACTTCCACCACTGCTTGGACCCCACCCGTTTGTGTGTAATCCTGAGTAACAGTAGTAGATAGCTTTCGCTCTAATATTTGTTCTACTTCAAAAATCGTTTCTGGTGATGTAGAATCCATCAGAGCTATTCTTCTAGCAATATCTGCTTGCATTTCTTGTGGTAGCTCAGAAAGAATCTGACTTGATTGAGTTGCATCTAAATACGATAAAATAAGTGCAATTGTCTGTGGATGCTCGTTTTGAATAAAGTTCAATATTTGTGATGGTTCTGCTTTACGAGCAAAATCGAAAGGCTTTACTTGAAGAGAAGAAGTTAACCGATTGATAATGTTAACCGCTTGCTGCTCTCCAAGTGCCTTTTCTAATACCGTTTTGGCGTAGTTAATTCCACCTTGGGTTATATAATCTTGCGCAAGAGCAATTTGATGGAATTGTTCCACTACATCCTCTTTTTGATCGGGATCTACTTTTTTAACCGATGATATCTCCAAAGTGAGCTTCTCAATTTCTTCTTCTGACAAATGCTTGTAAATTTGAGCGGAAACATCTGGCCCCATCGAAATAAGTAGGATAGCGGCCTTTTGTCTACCGGTAAGTTTTGTTTGTCTAGCCATAAAGGGCGCCTCCTAATCTTCTGCTATCCAACTTCTCAGAAGCTTGGCAAAATCCTCTGGTTTTTCCTTTGCCATTTTCTCCAGTTGCTTTCTTCTTACAGTTGACTCTGAATCCTGTCCCTTTTCCATTTCAGGAACAGAAAATTCTTCTGTCAACGGTACGTCTGTTACTGCAACTTCTTCTTCTGCAGTGTTATCTCTTCTCCTCCTCATTAACCAAATCACCAAGCCTGCAATCACTAATAAAGCAGCCCCACCAGCAATATAAACCCATGTAGGGATTCCAGTTGCTGGAACGTCAGGTGTAGCTTGACCTTGGAACTCTTGGAAAACGATGGATACTTTGTCTTCCGGAACCACCTCGCCATAGCCTTCATCAACAGAAGTGGTAATGATAGAATTTAGAATGGAAGAAATTCCTTCTTCAACTGCTAATTGTTCTTCCTCAGATAAAAGCTCAACTTCTCCGCCATTTTCTGCTGGATATTTCGTTTTATCTACTGCTACTTGAATACCTAAATCTCTAATTTTATAAGGACTCTCTACGATATCCTTCTTAATGCGATTAAACTCATTGTTAATCGATTCTTTGACCATTTCGTAGTCACCAGTTGTTCCATCTTCTCCAGCTGGATAATTGGCAACATCTTCTTCACCAGCTCCTACCACTCCGTCCGCTGGTGGTGTACCTGTGTAGGTTTCTTTGATTGTTTCAATACTTACTGGCAAACCTTCCATATCTTCTTCGTTAACTGGTTCAACCAACTCTTCTGTCCGATTCTCTTGTGTAAAATCGATATCTGCTGTTACCGATGCGATAACTTTATCTTGACCTACCATCATTCCAATCATTTGTTGAACACGTCGTTGAATATCACGTTCAATATCGTTTTTTACATTTTGCTGATACGTATAAACATCAGAACTTCCAGCAGTCGTTGTCGGATTTTCTAAATCAAAATACTGAAAGTTTTGGTCCATGATGACGATATTCTCTGTAGGAAGGTTTGGAACAGTTTTGGAAACAAGGCGGTACAAAGTCTCAACTTGACTCTGTTCAAATTGATAGCCTGGCTTTGTTGATACAACAATAGATGCCGAGGCTGCCTCTGCTTGATCGCTGACAAAGACTGGATCTTGTGGTTTATTAATCATAACCTTTGCGTCCTCAATACCCTCTACACTTTTTATTAAGTTTGCTAGCTCTGTTTGCATAGCATCCAATTTTATCAAATTAAACTCATTATCGGTCATTCCCCATGATGCATTTTTACTAAAGAAGGAATAATCTATATTTCCACTGTCTGGAAGACCTTGCGATGCTAGATCCACTAGTAAAGATTCCACTTGGTCATCTGGTACCAGAATCGTAGTTCCGCCTCCATCTAGTTCATATGGGACGGATCTAGCATCAAGCTCTGCCTTAATTTGTCCAACCTCTTGAAGGGACAAATTATTATATAGCGGAACCATATTGGTACGATTCATAAAAAATCCAGAAATACCGATAACTAGGATGATTGCAATGATGGCTCCAATTATGAAACGCTTCTGTTTTCCTGATTTGGAAGACCAAAAGCTTAATAATTTGTCTTTTATTGCATTCAGATTCTGTTTCATTTCTCGCCCCCGCCAATTAAAACAAATAGATTTAAACTATATTAGACTTGCATTCTCATAACTTCGGTATAAGCGTCGATTACTTTTCGTTGTACTTCTACAGCTGTTTGTAATGCAATACTAGATTTCTGAGCTGTAATCATGACATCATGCAAATCATTGATTTCTCCCTTTGCTAAAGCCTGTGTTTTCATATCTGATTGAACTTGATAACTATTAAGTGTATCAATCGCGTTTTTCAAAGTGGTTGAGAATTTTTGTTGAGCTTCACCTGGAGAAACAGACGAAGTGTTGTTTGTAGATAGAACCGTTGGTGTTTGCAGGGAACCTATCTTCGTTAATTCCATTGGATTACTTACCCTCCTTTATATTTCTTATCATCATTTATTTACCAATTTCCAATGCTTTCAGCAGCATACCTTTTGTTGCATTCAATGCCGTTACGTTCGCTTCATAAGATCTTGTTGCACTCATTAAATCGACCATCTCTTGTAATGGGTCTACGTTAGGCAGCTGAACATAGCCTTCTTCATTTGCATCAGGATGATTAGGATTGTACACCAGCTTAAATGGCTCATCGTCCTCAACAATTTCTTTTACACGAACTCCGTTACCTACACTAGAAGAGCCCGCTCTCGCTCTTTGTAAAAAAGAATTAAAAGACGCATCTTTTGGTTGAAAGACAACCATTTTCCGGCGATAAGGTTCATACTCCCCATTTTCATTAATGGTTGCTCGCGTAGTTTCTGCATTCGCTAAGTTCGAAGAAACAGTATCCATTCGTAATCTTTGAGCAGTTAACGCACTCGCACTTGTATTAATCGAATTAAAAATACCCATACCCTACCTACCTCCTTTAATTACTGTTTGCAGGCTCGAAAACTTTCCATTCAGACGGTCCACTAAACTTTCATAATAAATTTGATTCTTAGCTAGCTCCGTCATTTCTTTATCAATATCTACATTATTTCCATTGTTGCTGTACGTCGTATTGTTATTAGATACGATTTGAAAGGAATGTTGCTCTGCGCTACTTGAAAAAGGGATATGTTTGGGATGAGTACGCTTTGCTATAAACTGTTTATTTATTTGTTCGTCTAATACTTCAGAAAAAACGACACTTTTTGCTTTGTAATTCGGTGTGTCCACATTTGCGATGTTATTTGATATAGTCTGGTTTTTCACAGATGCATAATCAATCGATCGTTCCAAGCTAGTGATTGTATTGCCAAACAGTGACAATTTCTTCTCCTCCTTTTTTCACAGGACGGTCATAAAGCGTCTATCTTTATCGAATATTGTAATTTAATTGGTTATACTTGTCCATGAAAAATTGGCATAATATGACTTTAGTAGCGAATAAAATATAAGTCTTAGGTAATTAGCACTAGTTCTTCCACTACATTTTTCCACTTAATCGACAAGTGTGTCGAAAATTGTAAAAAACCCTAGTCATATTATCACATAATGTAACAAAAATGAAAACTAGAAATTTATGAATTTCTGTTAACAATTTTTAGAACGTGTTAATTCATTCATGCAAAATGGTTGACAAAACCGAATGTAAAAGCACGAAAAAGGCATCTTCCAAGGGAAGATGCCTTTTTACAATTGTTATATTAATTTGATTTTAGTTTTTGAAGTTCCAATAGGAATTTGTTATTTAACACTTTAATATACGTCCCTTTCATTCCTAGAGAACGAGATTCAATGACACCAGCACTTTCTAATTTTCGAAGCGCGTTTACAATAACCGATCTTGTTATTCCTACACGGTCGGCAATTTTACTTGCTACCAGCAGCCCTTCGTTCCCCTCTAATTCTTCAAAAATATGTTCGATGGCTTCTAACTCACTGTAGGATAAGGAACTGATTGCCATTTGTACAACCGCTTTACTACGGGCTTCCATTTCAATCTCTTCCGTCTTTTCGTGAAGAATCTCCATACCAACAACCGTAGCTCCATACTCTGCCAATAATAAATCATCGTTATTAAAGCTTTGTGTTAATCGACTCAATATCAGGGTACCTAATCGTTCACCGCCACCAATAATCGGTACGATCGTTGTTAACCCATTCTTAAATAACTCTCTGTTTTCTACTGGAAACGCTGTATATTTACTATCAATGTCTATGTTTGATGTTGTTTCCTGTACGTTGAACAAGCTTTCTGTATATTCTTGAGGAAATTGTCTCTCTTCTAACATATTCTTCATTCTTTCATTCTCGATTTGCTGGTTAATCGCAAATCCTAATAACTTCCCTCTTCTGCTTACGATAAAAATGTTCGCTGTAATTATGTCACGTAGCGTAGCAGATACCTCGTTAAAATTGACAGATTTCCCTGTTGTTTTTTGCAGCAATGCGTTAATTTTCCTAGCACGATCTAATAGTTCCATGATGCTCCTCCAATCGGATTATAAAATATACTGACTTAAATCTTTGTTTTTGGCTATTGAGCCAAGTTTTTCTTCCACATAACTTCTGGTGATCTCTATTTTTTTCATATGGATATCTGGCGCTTCAAACGAAAGCTCTTCTAATAATTTCTCTAAGATAGTGTGTAATCGTCTTGCTCCGATATTGTCCGTCTCTTGGTTAACCTCATAAGCAACCTCTGCAAGTCTAGTCACCGCTTCCTCTGTGAATACTACTTGGATTCCCTCAGTTTCTAGCAAAGCTTGGTACTGTTTGAGCAGGGCATTCGACGGTTCTCGGAGAATTCGTTCAAAGTCCTCTACCGTTAATTTATCAAATTCGACACGAATTGGAAACCTACCTTGTAATTCTGGTATTAAATCGGATGGTTTGGCCATATGAAAGGCACCTGCAGCAATAAATAATATATGATCTGTTTTCACAGGTCCGTGTTTTGTTACAATAGTCGAGCCTTCTACGATAGGTAATATATCTCGTTGAACTCCTTCTCTAGACACATTCGCAGATTGTTCACTTTTTCCGGCCACTTTATCGATCTCATCGATAAAAATAATTCCAGTTTGTTCTACTTTTTGTATGGCTTCTTGAGTTACTTCATCCTGATCGATTAATTTTTGCGCTTCTTGTTGTGTTAGAACCTTTCTAGCTTCGGAAACAGGTAACTTACGTTTTTTAGTCTTCTTGGGCATCAATTGTCCAAACGCATCTTGCATGTTCATACCCATTTGCTCCATGCCAGATCCTTGTAACATATCAAACATAGAAGAACCTTGATCATCCACTTCGATAGTGACCATATGGTCTTCAAGCTCGCCCAATGCTAATTGGTGTTCTATTCTTTTCCGTTTCGTTTCTATTTCTTGTTGATCCTGCTGTTGGTCCTCTTCCGTATCATCATTCGATGAATTAGAGAAAAGCATTTCAAATGGATTACTCATTTTATTCTGCTTTTTAGCTACTGGGACAAGTATTTTTACAAGTCGCTTATTCGCCTGCTTTTCCGCCTTATCCGCAACCGTTTTCATCTTCTCTTCCTTCACCAATCGAACAGCCATTTCAACTAGATCTCGAACCATCGATTCGACATCACGCCCAACATAGCCGACTTCGGTAAACTTCGTTGCTTCTACTTTAACAAAAGGCGCACCAACGAGCTTCGCTAGTCTTCTTGCAATCTCCGTCTTCCCAACACCAGTAGGACCAATCATTAGAATGTTTTTAGGTACAATTTCATCACGAAAATTATCATCTAATTTCATTCTCCGATATCTGTTTCGCAATGCGACTGCCACCGATTTTTTTGCATTCTTTTGTCCTACAATGTACTGATCTAGCTGTTCTACAATTTGTCTAGGTGTCATTTCAATGGACATCAATCAATCACCTCTAGCGTAATGTGGTCATTTGTAAACACACAAATCTCTCCGGCTATTTCCAGAGCAGCTTGAGCAATTTCTTTTGCAGATAAATCATCTGAATACCTTTTCAATGCTCGGCCTGCACTTAACGCAAAATTCCCGCCTGAGCCAATCGCCAGCACACCGTCATCTGGTTCAATCACTTCTCCTGTTCCGGAAACGAGAAGCATGACGTCCTTGTTCATCACAATCAGCATCGCTTCTAACTTACGAAGTACTTTGTCACTTCTCCACTCCTTCGCTAATTCTACAGCCGCTCTCTGAAGATTCCCATTGTATGCTTCTAACATGGATTCAAACTTTTCAAACAGCGTAAAAGCATCGGCTACCGAACCAGCAAAGCCTGCTAAAACTTGGTCCTTATATAGTCTACGAACCTTTTTTGCTTTATGTTTCATTACGACGGAATTCCCTAATGTAACTTGCCCATCACCACTCATGGCACATTGACCGTTATGCTGTACCGCAAAAATAGTAGTTGCATGAAACTCCTGATTCAAAAGTATCCACCTCACTTAGTTATTCTGACGATTCGCTCTAGGATGACTGTTCATATAAATATTTCGTAAATGATCCTTGGAAACATGGGTGTAAATCTGTGTTGACGTTAAATGTTCATGTCCTAACAATTCTTGAACAACCCGTAAATCAGCACCTTCATTTAACAGATGCGTCGCAAACGTATGCCTTAATTTATGTGGATGAATATCTACCGTTAGTGCAGCTTCTTTTACAAGTTTATCCAAAATCACTCGAACGCCACGCGTTGTAAGCGCTCTACCTCGGGCATTTAAAAATACATTTCCTGAGTCGGTTTGATTCGTCAGTAACTTTTTTCTTCCATTATCTATGTATGTTAGTAGTGCATCTTCAGCAAATTTCCCAAATGGTAAGTATCTTTCTTTTTTCCCTTTTCCTCGAACAAGCATGGTACCTAAAAAAAAGTCAATATCATCCATCTTCAAACCGACACATTCACTTACACGGATACCTGTCGCATACATGACTTCTAATATTGCTTGATTTCGTTGCCCCAATGGAGTTGTACTATCACTAACTTCAAATAGCTTCTCTAATTCTTCTTTATAGAAGAAGCCGGGAACGGGTTGGTCAGTCTTAGGCAAGGTAACTGCTAAAAATGGGTTTTCAGAAACTACATCCTCCCGTTGTAAATACTTATAAAAGCTTCTAATACTTGAAATCTTACGCGAAACACTTCGTCTCGACAGCTGTTGATCATAAAGCGTAGTTAGGAATATACGTACGATTTGATAGTCAACTTCTTTAAGGTCTGAAATATTTTCTTTTTGTAAAAAATCAAAAAAAACCTGTAAATCATACGAGTAATGCTCTACAGTGTAAGGTGAAGCATTTTTTTCGATTTGCAGATATTCTACAAACGGACCCACGTACGCTTTTCCTTCCATGTTCTTCATCACCTTTCCGAAGGCGTATAAATAGTATCACAACTAAGTCTGTCCACGCAATAAATTTTACAAAATTGTAACAAAATTCTGAATTGTACTGGATATGTACCCAATTTCTATAATGCTCCTTACAAGACGGTAATTATAGCTCACAGATAGAAACCATGTCAATTGCTTATAGCAAGATTAACACTCTTGTAAATATTCTGTCACTATCATATATATTAGTCTTCCCACGTCATTCCTATACCCTATCCCATAAAAATATAACCAGTAAACGAAACCAATACCTACAATTACTAGCACGGCAAAATCCTTGCATTCTGACACAAAAAACCTAGTCGCGTATTTGCAACTAGGTTTTGAAATTAGACTTGTGGCTCTTCTTTATAGTCACATTCAGTACACTGTATTTGTGTACCTTTTTTCGCTTTTTTCTCGACTAATAAT
Source organism: Radiobacillus deserti (assembly GCF_007301515.1). Taxonomy (GTDB): domain Bacteria; phylum Bacillota; class Bacilli; order Bacillales; family Amphibacillaceae; genus Radiobacillus; species Radiobacillus deserti. The sequence continues at coordinate 1,567,468 of NZ_CP041666.1, read as the reverse complement.
GAATCACACTTTGGACATGGTCTTGAAATCGGTTTATCCCATGAAATGAACTCACATTCTGGATAGTTGTCACATCCATAAAAAGTACGACGTTTTTTCGTTTTTCTCTCTACAATGTTTCCATCTTTACAGTTTGGACATTTAACACCGATTTCTTTTAAAATTGGTTTCGTATTGCGACAATCCGGGAAATTAGAACAAGCTAAAAACTTTCCATATCTCCCCATCTTATAGACCATTTCATGACCACATTCCTCGCAATCAATTCCAGCAGGTTCATCTTTGATTTCGATTTTTTCCATTTCTTTTTCTGCTTTTTCCAATCGCTTATCAAAACCATTATAAAACTGGTCAATGATGCGAATCCATTCTGTCTGACCTTCTTCGATGGAGTCTAAATCTCCTTCCATCTTTACGGTGAAATCTACATCTATAATTTCAGGAAAAAATTCTCTTAATATATCGATTACAATTTCACCAAGTTCTGTTGGAACGAACCGTCGATTATCCAACGTGACATAGCCTCGACGTTGAATCGTGTCCAAAGTAGGAGCATAAGTAGAAGGACGTCCAATTCCTTGTTCCTCCATTGTTTTTACCAAACGTGCTTCTGTATATCGCGGTGGTGGCTGTGTAAAGTGCTGGTTTGGTTCAATATCCTTTGCGTTAACCGTTTCTCCCTCGGCAATTTCCGGTAAAAACTTGTCTTCTTCTTGATCGTTATCATCGTTTCCTTCAATATATACCTTCATGAAACCTTTAAATTTTATTTTAGAACCCGTAGCACGAAATTCAACACCTTCATTTAACAAATGAATCGTCATCGTATCCATAACTGCTGGTGCCATTTGACTTGCTGTAAAACGATCCCAGATTAACTTATACAAACGGTATTGATCACGGGACAAAATGCTTTTTAAGGACTTCGGATCACGAAATGCTGAAGTTGGGCGAATTGCTTCGTGCGCGTCCTGAGCTCCTTCCGAGTTCTTATCTTTTCTTACAGCGCCTAAGTAATCATCGCCAAATGCTTCCTTAATATATGCAGCAGCTTCTTTCTTTGCAGAATCAGAAATCCGAGTTGAATCTGTACGCATATAAGTGATAAGTCCAGTAATGCCACCGTCTTTTTTTCCTAGGTCAATCCCCTCATAAAGCTGTTGCGCAACCATCATCGTTTTTCGAGCTCGGAAATTAAGCTTACGAGCTGCCTCTTGCTGTAACGAAGATGTAGTAAACGGTGGTGCAGCATTCCGTTTTCTTTCTCTCTTATTTACTTTGTCAACTTTGAAGTCATTTCCTTTAAGTTGATTTAATATGTTGTCCACTGCTTCCCTATTTCCTAGGTCTTGTTTCTTTCCGTCAACCCCATAAAAGGATCCTTCAAAGGTTTCTTTTCCTTTTTGGAAGGTGGATTCTATCGACCAATATTCTTCTGGAACGAATTTTTTGATTTCTTCTTCTCGTTCAATGATCATTTTCACAGCAACCGATTGAACTCGTCCTGCGCTCAGTCCCTTTTTCACTTTCTTCCATAATAAAGGACTGATGTTATATCCAACTAAACGATCTAGAATACGTCTAGCTTGTTGAGCATCAACTAAATCCATATCGATTGGTCGAGGATGCTTGAATGATTCTTTAATTGCATCTTTCGTAATTTCATTAAATACAACACGACAATCAGACGTTTCGTCAATATCCAAAGAATGCGCTAAATGCCATGCAATCGCTTCCCCTTCACGGTCGGGGTCGGCCGCGAGATACACTTTCTTCACTTTCTTCGCGGCACTTTTTAGCTCTTTAAGGACAGGTCCCTTCCCTCGTATCGTAATGTATTTCGGTTCATACTCTTTCTCTACATCTACACCCATTTGACTTTTAGGTAAGTCTCTAATATGCCCCATAGATGCTTTTACCTTATATTTCTTTCCTAAATATCGTTCAATTGTCTTTGCTTTTGCTGGAGACTCAACGATAACTAGATAATCTGCCATTTGTTTTCCTCCCAGGAGGTATTTCTTTATTAAGATTTGATTTATGGATTAGTATATGATGATTGATTGTATAAATCTTCCCTATTATTAAATACTTTTTTGCTATTTGTCAAACATGTCCTCTAATCATCATCCTTATAAAATAGAAAAGTTTGACTATTTCGACCTAATTCGACGCCATTTTCGCAACTCTTTTTCCCATTCGACTTGTAAATCATAGGTATTTTGAACTAATTTTGCCCCATCTTGAATCATACTATGACAGCCGTGCGTTTGAGGATTCAACGGTGAGCCTGGGACAGCAAACACTTCTCTTCCTTGCTCTAACGCTTGGTCTACTGTAATAAGACTCCCACTTTTTTCTTTCGCCTCAATAACCAGTGTTCCAAAACCTAATCCACTAATAATTCGATTTCGTTCCGGGAAAAAATACCGTTGAGGTCGAGTGGAGGGAGGATATTCGGAAATAACTAGCTGTGAAGCTATCATTTCTTCATATAATGGTACATTTTCCTTCGGATAAATGTATTGAAATCCTCCTCCGAGTACTGCTATAGTTCCTCCCCCGCTATTTAGAGCAATATGATGTGCAAAACTATAAATCCCTTTAGCCATCCCACTAACTAGGACCCACTTATCTTGTACAAGCGGTTGTAAAATAGATTTCATTACAGAAAAGGCTGTTTTACTAGGATTTCTTGTCCCAACAACACTTAGTACTGGTTGTCTTTGTAACAACGCTAGTTTTCCTACAGCATATAAAACCAGTGGCGGGTCTGTAATAGATCGGAGCATCATCGGATATGTGTTATCTAAAATAGTAACGACTTGAATGGGTTTCGGATGATAAGCTATTGGTTGATGGTGTAAATAGTTGTGTAATAAGGAGGCTTTTGATGTTGTGACTTGTAGTTGAGAAGCTATTTCAGAGGAGGTAGATTGATAGAGGATAGATAAGGTAGGGTCCTCATGAAGCAGGTTTTTTATTTTCGTTCTAGATAACATTTTACTTTCATATACGTGAATTAACCGAGCTCTTGCATTGTCCATGTATTCCTTCCTTTCTAATAATAAGTTGAAGTTGAATGGAACAGGCTGACACCATATGCCAGCCCGTTTTTTATTTATTAATGGGTTTTACACTTATCATATAGTCCTTTTTCTTTTAACACACCGATTAAAGTTTCTCCCATTACAGAAGGAGTTTCGGCAACTTTAATTCCACATGCATTCATGACTTTGATTTTTTCGTCAGCAGTACCTTTACCACCTGAGATAATGGCACCAGCGTGACCCATACGTTTTCCTGGAGGTGCAGTCGCTCCACCGATGAAGCCAACAACAGGTTTCGTCATGTTTGCTTTTACCCATTCTGCAGCTTCTTCTTCCGCAGTTCCACCGATTTCACCAATCATCATAACCGCTTCTGTTTCAGGATCTTCATTGAAAGCCTTTAGCACGTCAATAAAGTTTGTTCCGTTCACAGGGTCTCCACCGATTCCAACAGCTGTAGATTGACCGAATCCTTGCTCAGAAAGCTGGTGTACCGCTTCGTACGTAAGGGTACCAGAGCGAGAAACAACTCCGATATGACCTTTTTTATGGATATAACCAGGCATGATTCCGATTTTACACTCTTCTGGTGTGATAACACCTGGACAGTTCGGACCTACTAGTCGGGTTTTCTTCCCTTCCATATAGCGTTTTACTTTCACCATATCCATGACAGGAATGTGCTCCGTAATACAGATAACTAAATCGAGTTCAGCATCGACTGCTTCAATGATTGCATCTGCTGCAAATGGTGCAGGAACATAGATAACGGAAGCATTAGCTCCAGTAGCATCTACTACATCTTGAACTGTATTAAACACGGGAACACCTTCTACCTCTGTTCCGCCTTTACCTGGTGACGTACCACCAACGATTTTTGTACCATACTCTAGCATTTGTTTCGTATGAAATAAAGCAGTGGAACCCGTAATACCTTGCACGAGCACTTTAGTATCTTTATTTATAAATACACTCATCTTCGTCCGTCCTTTCCGATAATTCAACAAGTTCTTACTTGTTTATCTATATATTAGGAGATTATTTTACTAAAGAAACAATTTTTTCTGCACCGTCTGCCATCGATTCAGCAGCTGTAATGTTCAGACCAGACTCAGCTAAGATTTTCTTACCTAAATCTACGTTTGTTCCTTCTAAACGTACAACGAGAGGAATCTCAAGACCTACTTGCTTCGTAGCCTCTACAACGCCTTCTGCAATAACGTCACACTTCATAATTCCACCAAAGATATTTACAAGAATACCTTTTACGTTGGAATCGGACAAAATGATCTTAAATGCTTCGGTAACTTTCTCAGCTGTAGCACCGCCCCCAACATCAAGGAAGTTGGCCGGATCGCCGCCGTAGTGCTTAATGATATCCATCGTTGCCATTGCAAGACCTGCACCGTTAACCATACATCCAATGTTTCCATCCAAGGCGATGTAACTAAGGTCATATTTAGATGCTTCGATTTCTTTCTCATCTTCTTCATCTAAATCTCTATATTCTAGGATATCTTTTTGACGGAATAATGCATTGTCGTCAAAGTTCAATTTCGCATCCAATGCTAATACATTGCCATCACCAGTTGTAACAAGTGGGTTAATCTCAGCGATGGAGCAATCTTTTTCAACGAATACTTGGTATAAACCTAGCATAAATTTAACGGCTTTTGACACATACTCTTTCGGAATATTAATGTTAAAAGCTAATCTTCTAGCTTGGTATGGAAGTAAACCAACAACCGGATCAATTACTTCTTTGAAGATTTTTTCTGGTGTTTCTGCTGCTACTTCTTCAATCTCCGTTCCACCTTCTTCTGAAGCCATCATCGTTACTCGAGAAGTAGCGCGGTCTAGTACTAAACCTACATAGTACTCTTTCTTAATGTCACAGCCTTCTTCAATTAGTAAACGCTTTACTTCTTTACCCTCAGGACCAGTTTGATGAGTTACAAGCGTTTTCCCTAGGATTTCACCTGCATATGTACGCACTTCTTCTAGGTTTTTCGCAACCTTTACACCGCCAGCTTTTCCTCTACCACCAGCATGGATTTGCGCTTTTACTACAGAAACAGAACTGCCCAGTTCTTTCGCTGCTTCAACTGCTTCTTCAACGGAATATGCAACACGGCCATTTGGCACGGCAACGCCATATTTACGCAATAACTCTTTGCCTTGATACTCGTGAATATTCATCTTATGTCCTCCCATCCAATTTTCACTGCAGTTTTATTGTATAAAAACTAGTACGCACTGTCCACAAATTACCATTGTACACAAACAAGCAAAAACAGGGAAAATCCAAGGTTAAATCTACCCTGTTTTTCAACCGTTATCTCATTCGCGCAATGGTAAGTGTAACAACTAGTACAACCTTCATCTTACGTCTAAATCTATTATTTGTGAAGGTTTTTTTCAGAAGAAGAAGGAGAGAATTCTCCAGCTTGTTTATCGACGCGGTAAACAAGGGCAAACACTTCTGCTACAGCTTGATAAAGTTCTTCTGGAATAGATTCATTGATAGATAAATTAGATAATAACTCCATCAATGTTGAATCTTCCTGAATGGGGACCTCATGTTCTCTGGCTTTCTCAATAATGTTTTCTGCTACATATCCTTTGCCAAGTGCTGTTACTTTTGGTGAAGTGTCTTTTTCTTTGTCATAACGAAGTGCTGCTGCCTTCGAAAATCCCTTTTCGTTTCCATTTAGACTCATATTTTAAAGTCGACTCCCTTCCTATTCATCACTTCTATCGGAGTAGTGGCTTGAAAATCTTTTTTCCCTTCATCCGTTGGTAACGTCTTTACATGAATCGTACTTAGCTGGTACTGGAGAGAGTCCAATCCATGGTGTAACGCATCTTTGAACTGGTTGACAAGTTTTTCGGTCATTGGATGATCATTATAAATCGTTACGTGTACATTTCTTTTTTGCACATTCATATCGATAATCGTCTCTTCTAATTGATGAAGCTGTAGATAAAATAATATCCGGCAAAAATCTGGATTTATTTCTCCAGAAGCCGTTTTTTGTCCTTCAAAGGTTAGGTTAATGTCGTCCTTAACGCCTAGTGTACTGCCTGGAAGCTGCACATTTAGTTGTATATATGGTCCTAACTGATGATTGGACACTAGCTGAGCATTGGTAATCAGTTGCAGAAGAGGCTCAAATCTGCTTTGGGAGGTAGGATTTGTCCCTTTTTCTTGCTGAACTAATTCAATTAACAAAGATTTAATTGACGAATCTAAGTCTGCATGCTCCAGCCCATTCTGCTTAGCAAGATGTACCACTTGCTGCTCATAATCTAGTCCTAAAAGACGGATAGCTTGCTTTATATGAGCTAAAAAATGTAGGCTTGAAGAATCTGAGCTTACAGGCATTTTTGTGACTACGTCCACTAAACCCTTTGAACTCGTTGTGTCTAGCTGCAAATTAGATAACGTCTGCAACAGTTGGACTCTATTCCATTCTTGTCCGGATACAGACTGGTTTCCTGCTAGTCGATTCTCTATAGAAGAAAAGACTGGTTTTATTTGAAATTTGTCTAGAAATTTTTCTAGTACCGCTAACTGTGCATCTGTTCGTGTGCCATTTCCATCTAATCGTTGAATGAGTGTGACTAATTGTTGTTTTTGATTACTGGTTAATGGCAGTTGATTGGCATAGAGTTCTTGAAGTTTCAGCTTGACTTGATCCAAGCTAGAGGATAGCGCAAGAGAGTTTTCTCCCATCGGTTTCGACCACTCTACTTTCCATTGCTCCCATGATACATGAGAATCCAGCAAGCCCGCTTTTTGGAAAAGATTGTACATCATCGGATTGTTCGTAGTAATCTCTTGTTTAATTCGTTGGGTTACATACGAAACAAAGCTTTGATTCGTATTACTTCGAACCGATTCTAACATCGCCAAAAGCTTTGTTTGTTCATTTGAAAGTGGCCCGGTTTCTCGTAATGATTGATATAACATGTCTATTTGCTTTGTAAAAGACTGCTTCGAATCCGTTGAAAAAGCTTCAAACGTTGCTGGAGAAATTGGGATACGTGAGGAAAAGAGAGACACCAGCGTGTCCAAGGCTGCTTTTTTATCCGGACTATGCTTCAAAATGTCAAAAGCTGCTTTTATATCCTTTGGTGTAAACGGGATATTGTCACGAAGTAGCTGCATGAGTAACGCTTGACCAGCTTTTTGATCCTTTAAGCCTAGGCTTTGTATTAATTGGGTAATAATCTGTCCTTCTGTTAAAGCCTTCTTATCTGATAGCACCTTTAAATGAATGGAATCCCCTGTGGACTGCACTTGAAACCAATAGGAGTCTGCACTAGCTAATGGCGTTTGTAGCTGAGCAACGAGCTGTTGATTTCCTAGCTGTATTAAGGCCTGTTGATTCGCAAACAGCTTTAGCACCTTCCCACGAATAACTTGCCCGGGGATAAGCACTCCATTTTGATTGTTTGATTTGTGTACTAAACTTGTAATACTTGAATAAATGGATGTCATGCTCATCCCTCAACTTTCTTTATATGCTTTAACCGGCGCAAATGAACGCCTATGTATAGGGGTTATTCCATGTATGCGAAGTGCTTCTAAATGTTCCTTTGTACCATAGCCCATATTAGAGGCAAAATGGTAAGCAGGATACACGTTATTATATTCCATCATAATACGGTCTCTCGTTACTTTTGCTATAATGCTAGCCGCTGCGATGGAAATACTTTTTTGATCCCCTTTTACGATTGGCGTACTCGGAATCGGGGTATCTAAGTTGACCGCATCAATTAGGAGATGGTCTGGTTGGATGCTTAGCTCTAATAGCGCTCGATTCATTGCTTGTATCGTCGCTTGATAAATGTTTATGCGATCGATTTCTTCTCGATCGACCATTCCAATCCCATAGCTAATGGAATGATCGATGATATGCTGATAAAATAACTCTCTCTTTTTTTGATTTACTTGTTTAGAGTCCGTTAAGCCTGGCAAAAAATAATCAGATGGAAGAATAACTGCAGCAGCAACGACTGGACCTGCCAAAGGGCCCCTCCCAACCTCATCGATTCCTGCAATGTGTTGGTAGCCTTTACTCCATAAAGATTGTTCAAACACCTTCATGGACTCAAAGTGTTCTTTCTCCTTCATGATTCTTTCTGTTTCTTTATCATACTGGCGAATGAGCTGTTGAACACCTTTCCGCTCGTCTTCACGCCAACTTGTTAATTGTTCCTCAGTATATGTATTTGTTGTTAATAAATGTTTAATTTCCGTAATCGTATCGGGCTTCATAACTGTTCCCTCCTACCCCTTTTTATCGGCATTTTTATCCGTTTATGAAGTGGTGCCTGTCACGCCCCGAAGATTGTCTAAAAGAGTCGAAAGAAATAAGGAAAGAGACATCATCACGATGATGATGTCTCTACTTCTTCTTGTGGCCATTCTAAGCTAATGTTTCCCATTTTACCTGTTCGCAGGTCACGAATAATCACATCAGCTGTTTTTTCTAGGCTTACCACTCCACCACTTTCTAAGCATCCTCGAAGTCTTCCAATGGTTTCAAATATCTCCATCATATCTTCCGTTTCTAATGATACTTGAAAACGATCGGTTACGACGGACGGGTAACGTTCCTTTAAATATTCCATCACAAAGGCTGCAATATCCTCCATTGGAAGAAGCTGATCTTTAATCGTCCCAAGTGCTGCTAGTCGATACCCAACTACTTCATCTTCGAATTTAGGCCAAAGGATACCAGGTGTGTCCAATAACTCAAAGTCCTTTACTTTAATCCATTGTTGACTTGTTGTAACCCCTGGTCGGTCCCCAGTCTTTGCAATTTTTTTGTGAGCTAACCGATTAATTAATGTGGATTTCCCGACATTCGGAATTCCAATAATCATTGCTCGCGCAGGTCGAGGTCGAATTCCACGTCTCTTCAGTTTTTCAAGCTTACTTTTTCCCATTTCTCTAGCGATTTGTATGACATACTCAATGTCTTTCTTTTGCTGTACATCCACCGCAACAGTCGGAATCCCTCTCTCTGAAAAATAGGTAATCCATTTATCCGTTGCTCGCTGATCGGCCAAATCCTTTTTCATCAATACAACCATTCTTGGCTTGTCCTGCAACACTTGATGGAGCATCGGATTTTGGGAAGATTCCGGAGCACGTGCGTCTAGTAGTTCAATAACATAATCAACAAGCTTTAGTTTTTCTTGCACTTCACGTTTAGCTTTGGCCATATGGCCAGGAAACCATTGAATGGGCATAATAATTCTTCACCTACCATTAATCTATAAAACGAAATCGATCCAGAGGCCAATATAGAACCGCCGCTTCCCCAACAATTTGATCATAAGGAATTAACCCCAGCAACCTACTATCAGTAGAGTTACTTCTATTATCCCCTAGTACTAGAACATGCTCTGGAGGAATTTCACTATAGTTACCAGGGAGATCTTCTAACGTAAAGTCAAACGTAAACACATCATTTTGTTTTAAACTGTTCTTTTCCGTATCCAAAAATGGTTCTTTTACGATTTCTCCGTCAATGTATAGCGTTTCATCTCTTACTTCCACATGTTCCCCAGGGAGTCCAATTACCCGTTTAATAAAATCTTTTTTAGCCGTCGCGTGAAAAACGACAATATCGAAACGGTCAGGCTCTCCTACAAGATACGTAAATTTGTTAACAATCATGTGATCGCCATTTTCCAAAGTGGGAAGCATCGATGGGCCGTCAACTACAATCGGCGTAAACAGAAACGTACGAACAATAAAGGCTAATAGACCAGCAATAACCAATGCTTTTAACCAATCTAACCATTCATTACGCTTTTTGGCCACTTACCTTCCCTCCAACTCAAACTTTCTTCATCCTAAGATACCCATTAATAAAACATCTATCTCTATTAGCATATGCCGAATTCATACTCTATACCAGTAAAACGGCTTAAATGTTCCGATTCATGGTGCAGGGGAATGAATTTATCTACTATTCGAATACTAGAAAAAAGGAGCTTGACTGTGCAAGCTCCTTTACTTCATATACATTAGCGAATTTCTTTAATACGGGCTGCTTTTCCACGAAGATTACGTAGATAGTAAAGCTTAGCACGACGTACTTTACCACGACGGCTGACTTCAACCTTGTCAATTCGTGGAGAATGTACTGGGAATGTACGCTCAACACCTACACCATAAGAAATCTTACGTACTGTAAATGTTTCACTGATTCCGCCATTTTGACGTTTAATTACAACACCTTCGAACACCTGAATACGTTCACGGTTACCTTCGACAACTTTAACGTGTACTTTTACCGTATCTCCTGCGCGGAATTCAGGTAAATCAGTGCGAAGTTGTTCTTTTGTAATTTCATCAATAATATGTTGCATCTCCAACACTCCTTCCAAACCAATGCTCTTATCTATACAGACAGCGGAACATCGTTTATACGACTTGAGCATTCACTCAAGCACAACAAATAATATAACATAATTAGTCCATATATTCAACTTAAATTATGGTCATCTCTCCATTGGTTTAACCATGCTTTGTCTTGATCGGTTAAGGGATATTGTTCGAGTAAATCTTTACGTCGTTCCGCCGTCCTTCTTAAAGACTGTTGTCTACGCCACTCTTCAATTTTTGCATGATTTCCAGACAATAAGACATCCGGTACTTTCATCCCCCGAAACTCTGCCGGTCTTGTATAATGAGGGTGCTCTAATAAACCACTTGAAAATGAATCATTAGGAGCGGAATCTTCATTACCTAATACACTCGGTAAAAGACGAACGACACTATCGACAACGACCATTGCTCCTAGCTCTCCACCTGTCAACACATAATCACCAATTGAAATTTCATCCGTGACGAGATGTTGTCGGATTCGTTCATCATAGCCTTCGTAGTGCCCACAAATGAAAACAAGGTGCTCTTCTTTCGCAAGCTCTTCAGCTTTTTGTTGGGTGTATGGCTCCCCCTGCGGACACATTAGGATAACCCGTGGCTTTTTGTCTTTCTCCTTCGTCACGTCCTCCAAAGCATCAAAAATCGGTTGTGGACTCAGCACAAGACCAGCCCCGCCACCGTAAGGGTAATCGTCTACCTTGTTATGTTTACTTTCCGTATATTCTCGAAAATTTACTAGATTATAGGAGAACGCACCTAATTCCGTTGCACGCTTCAGAATCGAATGATTGAATACACCCTCAAACATTTCTGGAAACAAGGTTAGAATATCTACTTTCATTAATCTAACAGTCCTTCCATTGGGTTGATTTTCACTTTCTTCTCGTTCACGTTAATATCTACTACTATCTCTTCAATGTATGGAATTAAAAGGTCTTTTTGTTTAGGCCGTTGTACCACCCAGACATCGTTTGCGCCAGGTGATAAAATTTCCTTTATTTTACCTAAGTACTCCCCTTCCTCCGTTTCTACTTCACAGCCGATGATTTGATGGTAATAATACTCGCCTTCTTCCAGTTGTGTAAGCTGAGACTCATCGACTTTTAACAATCCATTTTTAAATCTTTCTACATCATTTATAGAATCATAGGACTCAAAATGAAGTAAATCAAATTGCTTATGAATTCGATGTCCATCTATCGTTAATGAAACAGGTTCTCCACCTTCAGGGGATACCCAGTACAAAGTCTGACCTTTTTCAAATCTTTCTTCAAAATCCGTAATCCGAACGACTTTCACTTCACCACGGATTCCGTGAGTGTTTACAATTTTGCCTACGTTAAAAAATTGATTTGCCATTTCATTTCACCTACTATCTTATTTGGATAACAGTTCCGTCTTTTACAATGATAGCTTGTTCCCCAAACAGTTCTTCCCAATTACTCCCAACTTCAACCTCAACAAGAGATTCAACCTCTCCCTCAGTTAGTTCACTTCCGAGCGGAAGCGTTTCTAATTGATCAAGCTGAAATTCAATCCACTTCAGCTTATCTGTTCTTTTTGTAATTTCCTGCTGAAATCGCTTCGTGACTTCTTCTCGAGAAATCCCTTTCTTACTCAACAGTTTTCGTTGCTCAAATTTTAGCTGTTGACACTCTTGTTCAAGCTGCTTTTGATGACTAATAAATTGGTTATGTAGTGTTTCCTTACTTGATTCAGTTAAAACTTGTTTGACCGGGATCTTTCGAATGATTTGCATATCACTCAACTCCTCTACGGAATCCTGTATTGGAACCTTTAAACATATGAAAAGGGAAAGGTTCCCCCTTCCCTTTACATAATATCTAAATAAATACGTTTTTTCGAATCTGTACCAGCTGCATACACAACTGTCCGAATCGACTTTGCAATTCGACCATTTTTCCCTATTACTTTCCCGACATCCTCCGGGTGAACCGTTAGGTGATACGTAATCTTGTGCTGTTCTTCTTTCTCTGTTACTTGGATTTCTTCGGGAAAGTCTACTAAAGGTCGTACAATGGTTTCAATTAAGGCTTTCATGGAATCACACTACTTTACTTTTGGTTTTTCAATTCGTGGAATTTCGTCATGATGCCTTCGTTAGAGAATTAAGTTACGTACAGTATCGCTTGGTTTCGCACCTTTTGTCATCCAGTCTAATGCTTTCTGCTCATCCAATTTCACTTCTACAGGATTAGCTACTGGATTATATGTTCCAATTTGTTCAATAAAACGTCCATCACGAGGTGAACGTGAATCTGCAACAACTACACGGTAAAATGGATTTCTTTTAGAACCCATACGTTTAAGTCTAATTTTAACTGACATGTATTTTGCACCTCCAACTATTAAATGATTTTCACAAGTTTAGATTTTATCAGAAGTTTTCATGTCTGTAAAGTGTTTTTACATTACATGAATGGAAACTTGAATCCTTTCCCTTTTTTCCCTTTTTGCATGTTCGTCATTTGCTTCATCATCTTCTTCATTTCGTTAAATTGCTTCAACAAACGATTTACTTCTGCAACGTTACGTCCTGATCCTTGAGCGATTCGTTTTTTACGACTAGCATTAATAATGCTAGGGTCCACGCGTTCCTTCTTCGTCATCGATTGAATAATGGCTTCTACGTGGGATAGCTGCTTTTCATCAATTTGAAGGTTTTTCATCCCCTTCATTTTGTTAGCCCCAGGGAGCATACCTAACAAGTCCTCTAATGGACCCATGTTACGTACCTGTCCCATCTGTTCTAAGAAATCATCGAAGGTGAAGGATGCAGATCGCATCTTCTCTTCTAGTTCCTTCGCACGTTTTTCATCGACATTTTCTTGCGCCTTTTCAATTAAAGACAGGACATCTCCCATCCCGAGAATACGGGAAGCCATTCTTTCTGGATGGAAGGCTTCTAGATCGGTTAACTTTTCTCCCATACCAGCAAATTTAATAGGAGTATCTGTAACAGCTTTAATAGATAATGCTGCCCCACCTCGAGTATCACCATCCAATTTCGTTAAGACAACTCCAGTAATGTCGAGTTGTTCATTGAAGCTTTCTGCAACATTAACGGCGTCTTGACCTGTCATCGCATCCACGACTAAGAAAATCTCATCAGGTTTTACATTTTCTTTAATTTGAGTCAATTCTTCCATTAAATCTGAATCCACATGAAGTCGACCAGCTGTATCGATAATCACATAATCATGATGTTCTGCTTTTGCCTGTTCAATAGCTTGATTGGCAATTTCCACTGGACTAACCTCTGTACCGAGAGAAAACACAGGCATGTTAAGTTGCTTGCCTAATGTTTGAAGTTGATTAATAGCAGCGGGACGATAGATATCTGCAGCAACCAGTAATGGATTTCGATTCTGTTTTTTGCGAAGTAGATTTGCTAATTTCCCTGTGGTTGTTGTTTTACCAGCACCTTGAAGACCAACCATCATAATAACAGTTGGCGGGCGGTCTGCTACGGCAATCTTACTTTGCTCTCCACCCATCAAGTTGGTCAATTCTTCTTTTACCACTTTTATAACTTGTTGACCTGGCGTCAAGCTTTCCATGATTTCTTGTCCAACAGCACGTTCTTTAATTTTGTTAATAAACTGCTTGACTACCTTAAAGTTTACGTCAGCTTCTAAAAGAGCTAGACGTACCTCGCGGGTCATTTCCTTTACGTCCTGTTCGGTAACCTTCCCTTTGCCTTTAATCCTCTGAATCGTATTCTGCAAACGGTCGGCTAAACCTTCAAATGCCATAGAAGGAGCCCTCCTAATCTAGTTCTTTTAAAGATTCAATAATGGGATTGGTTGCTTTCCCAGTCTCTTGCTTTAATACAGCTTGTAACTCTTCAAGAAGATGTTGTCTTTCTTGAAATTTTTCATAAAGGTGAAGCTTCTCCTCATAGGATTCCAGCATCGATTCTGTTCTCCTAATATTGTCATAGACTGCTTGTCTAGAGACATCATAAGCCTCTGAAATTTCACCTAACGAATAATCCTCTAAATAATACATTTCCATGTACTTCTTCTGTTTATCCGTTAACAGTTCTTGATAAAAATCAAACAAATAATTAATTCTTGTTGTTTTTTCTAACACCACAAGCACTCCTTGTTAAGTGAAATGCCTTTACATTAAGAAATACTATCGGAGTGTTTCCTCTCTGTCAAGGATTACTCCTCTAGCATATCTGCGAATAACCCGTAGACAAACGCATTCGGGTCAAACTGTTGAAGGTCATCCACCTTTTCCCCTAACCCTACAAATTTTACTGGAATATCTAATTCATTACGGATCGCTAACACGATCCCGCCTTTAGCCGTTCCATCTAACTTAGACAGTACAATTCCTGTCACATTTGTAGACTCTGAAAAAGTTTTGGCTTGGCTCATAGCATTTTGTCCAGTTGTGGCATCTAATACTAGTAAAACTTCATGCGGAGCACCTGGTACTTCTCTTTCAATCACTCGCTTCACTTTGGAAAGCTCGTTCATTAGGTTGACCTTGTTTTGTAAACGGCCAGCCGTATCACATAACAGAACATCCGCACCACGTGATTTAGCAGCTTGAATTCCGTCAAAAATAACAGCAGCAGGATCACTACCCTCGCTATGCTTAATCACTTCGACTCCAACGCGCTCTCCCCATACTTCCAGCTGTTCAATTGCACCTGCTCGGAACGTATCTCCGGCTGCAAGCACTACTTTCTTTCCTTCATTTTTTAATCGATGGGCGAGTTTTCCAATGGTAGTGGTTTTCCCAACACCATTCACTCCTACGAAAAGCACGATATTCAAGCCATCATGGTGAATATTTAAGTCCTCAATCGTCTCATCGTCTTCCCCGTAATAGATGTCCACGAGTTTTTCAGAGATTACTTCTTTCACGTCATTTGAATCCTTAATATTGCGGCGTTTCACTTCCATTTTTAATTCATCAATTAAATCCATGACGGTGGTTACCCCAACATCAGCGGAAATCAATATTTCCTCAAGATCTTCAAAAAAGTCTTCATCGACTTTTCGATAGCGTGCCACCAGGTCATTAATTTTACTGGAAAAAGAGCCTCTTGTTTTCGATAAACCTTCTTTAAACTTGTCGGAAACTTCTTCTTCCGCTGCATTCCCAGTAAATTTATCTTTTAATTTCTTGAAAAAACTCATCCAATCTTCCTTTCCTTAAGCTTGCACTAGTGCTGGTGCATCTTCTAATCTTACGGATACAAGACGGGAAACACCGTGCTCTTGCATCGTCACCCCATACAACACATCTGCTTCTTCCATCGTTCCTTTACGGTGCGTAATGACAATAAATTGTGTTTCGTGACTAAATATTTTTAAATAACGTGCGAATCGACTTACATTGGCATCATCCAACGCAGCTTCTACTTCATCTAAAATACAGAAAGGAACTGGACGAACACGCAGTATCGCAAAGAGCAATGCTATAGCAGTCAATGCTCGTTCTCCACCAGATAAAAGCCCCAAATGTTGTAGTTTTTTCCCTGGTGGCTGAGCAATTATATCTACCCCTGTATCCAATAAATTGTTTGGATCTGTCAGTTTTAGCTCAGCACGTCCACCACCGAAAAGCTCTTGGAAAACAACGGTAAACTCTTCTTTAATTTTCGAGAATGTTTCATCAAATCTACGTTTCATTTCTTCATCCATTTCAGAAATAACACCGTATAGTGTTTCCTTAGCTTGAACTAAATCAAGCTTTTGTTCGGATAAGAATGCATATCGTTCTTCGATTCGATCATACTCGTCAATAGCTCCTAAGTTAACGGTGCCAAGCTCCTCAATAGCCCGCTTAATAAGCTTAACAGATCGTTTTGCTTCCTCAATGTCTTCCGCTTTTTCATACGTTTGTTGTGCCTTTTCAAAGGTAAGCGTATATTCAGATTCCAGGTGGTTAAGACGGTTTTCGAGCTCAACATCTAAACGATTAGATTTTACTTCTTTTTGTTGGATTTGTTGGATCAAAGACTGATAAAGCCTGTTCTCTTCCTTTATTTCTCGTTCTGCATCTTGAACAGCCTGCGATCTTGTGTACCGTTCTTGACGCTTCATTTGAATTTGTTCGGTCACTTGTTCTTTTTGCTGTTGTTTATCTATAAGCTTTGTATCGAGCTCGTTCATGGACTCCCCATTTTCATGTAAATCCATCAATTCTTCTAACTGCTGTTTGTTTTCCGTTAAGCTTGCTTCTACCTCTCGTAAGGAAGCCTGGTAGCTCTCTACTTTTTCTCGTTGACTACGCACTTCTGTTTCTTCTTCTGCCAGCGCCACTTGATGCTGATGAAAAGCAGATTGAATGCGATCTTGGTTTTCCTTGTATTCAGACTGTTGCTTAGATAATTGATCAATTTTTGATTGAATATAATTCAAGTTGTCAGCAATTCCTTGAAGTTCTTCTTGAAGAATTTGATCACGCGATTCTAATCCTTCTACCTCTTGTTTAAACTGGTGATTATCTTGATCGAATAGCGACAAATTGTCATTCAAATGGTTGACTTTCAGCTCCATCTCTTTCCATTCAGCTTGGGATTGTTGAACCTTCTCCTGTGCTTGTTTACTTGCTTCTCGTTGTTCCTCTAGGAGTGCCTCAAGCTCATCTACCATTTGTTTTTGCTCATTTACTTGTTTTTCAAAGGCAACCGCCTTTTTCTCAAAGTCTTCCAGCTTTTCATTTATTTCTAGTAGATCCTTTTCACGGGTAAATAAGGATTGGTTATTCTTTTTCACCGCTCCCCCTGTCATGGAACCACCTGGATTAACAACATCTCCATCTAATGTTACAACACGGAAACGTCGTTGAAGCTTGGAAGCAATCTCATTGGCATCCTTTAATGTAGAAGCTATTACTACATTACCTAACAAATGTTGCACGATGTCTTGGTATTTCGCGTCAAAGCTTAACAGTTCGGATGCGATTCCGACAAATCCAGGATGGCGTTCAACGCCTCTTCTTAAGTCATTGCCAATCATCTTCGGTTTTATTGTGTCGAGCGGTAAAAAAGTAGCGCGTCCTTTATTTGTCTGTTTAAGCCAATTAATCGCCTTTCTCGCCGATTGTTCATTTTTAACTACAACATGCTGTGCTTGTCCGCCTAAGGCTGTTTCAATCGCTGTGATGTGGTCCGCTGGAACTTGAATCAGCTCAATAACTGCACCTTCAATTTCCTGTAATATTTTATCTTCCCTGGCTTTCAATACTTCTTTTACGCCATAAAAGAACCCTTGAAAGTCTTCCTTCATGTCTTCGAGCATTTCTTTTTTGGACTTCAGCTTTTCTATGTGCTGGTAGCCTTGATACAGTTTGGTTTGCATGTCTTGATATTTAAATTTCTCAGTTTCTAATGTCTTTTTCGTCTCTTGAAAAGCAACTTCTGATTTCGAGTAATCTTCTTTCGCACTAGATAAAACAGATTCTAAACGATCTACTTCTTCTTTCCATCTATCTCGCTCTATAATAGACCCTTTAAATTTCTCTTTTTGCTGTTCCATTTTGTAGGAAATTTGTTCGATTTGCTTTTCGATGGACTGTCTTTCATTACGCTTCGCTGCTTGTTCGTTTAAACGTTCGATGTAGTCACTTTTCAATTCTTCGATTTGTTCCTCAATGTTTTTCTCGGTCATGGAAAGCTCTTCATTCAACTTAGACAACTGCTGTCTCGTTTCATTCCGTTTAGCTTCCATGGTAGCTAAACGTTCCTGCTCTTCTGTTAAATCTAGTTGAATTGCCTTTGATTTGTTTTCAAGCTGAGTGATTTCTTGCTCTAAATTTGTTTTGTTCTCGTGATAATGCTTCGAACGTTCTTGTAGCAGTTGCTTTTTACCTTCTAAGTTTTCAAGTTCTTGCGTGTAAAGAAGTAAAGACTCTTGTAACGCTTCAATTCGAGAATCTAAGTTCTCAATTGAGCTTCTTTCCTCTTCTAATGTTGCTTCTTTCTGTTGTATTTTTGTCTTGAGCGCAATTTCTCTTTCCTTCTCAGATTCTAATTCTTGAAGAATAGCTTTCCACTCAGCATGTAGCATTTCGATCTCCGCAATCAGTAGAGAAATCTCTTGTTCTTTTAATCTGTCTTTCTTTTCTAGGTAATCTTTTGCTACAGCAGCTTGTTCTTTTAATGGCTCCAATTGATTTTCTATTTCGTAAATAATATCTTCAATACGGTTTAAGTTTTCTTGTGTTTCTGCTAACTTGTATTCCGCTTTCTTTTTTCGATTTTTATACTTTAAAACTCCAGCCGCTTCTTCAAAGATACTTCTTCTTTCTTCGGCTTTAGAGCTTAAAATCTCTTCTACTTTCCCCTGACTAATAATAGAGAATGCCTCTCTTCCAAGTCCAGAGTCCATAAACAGGTCAATAATATCTTTAAGACGACAAGATTGTTTATTAATCAGAAATTCACTTTCCCCAGATCGGAATACCCGTCTCGTCACACTGACCTCATGATAATCAACTGGCAAGGCTTGTTCCGTGTTATCTAACACGAGCGTAACCTCTGCCACATTTAACGGTTTACGGGAATCACTGCCTTGAAAAATAATATCTTCCATTTTCGAACCACGTAGAGATTTCGCAGATTGTTCTCCCAACACCCATCGAACCGCATCTATTACATTACTCTTCCCACTTCCATTAGGGCCTACGACTGCGGTTACGCCAGGTACGAAATCTACAGAGATGCGTTCTGCAAAAGATTTAAACCCTACTGTTTCTAATCGTTTAAGGAACATACTCATTTCTCCTATTACTTTCTATCTATTTTTGAAATAGATTTTCTTTTTCCATCATTTTATTTTATCATAGTCTAAGAATACATAGAAGAAGTTCTAGGAAAATAGAAGGAGTGTGGATACGTTGAACTTAAATGAAGCTACCGAAGAAAACCTAAAATATATCATTGATGAAATGGCTAAAAAACTCCAAGTCGTCAATCGGTCCATCATGGACCCAGACGATTATAAGCTAGAAAGCTATGATCAACTAAAAGAGCTATACGACATGGTGGAGCAAAAAGGAAACTTAAGTGTCTCAGAAATTCAAGCGTTCATTGATGAACTCGCATCTCACCGTAAGTAGTGAAAAGCTGGTACATCCCTTTCTACAAGGGGTACCAGCTTTATTTCTGAAGCAATGTATCCAAAGCGGTTTTAGCAGCTCTCTGTTCTGCTTCTTTTTTGGTACGACCAATCCCCTCTCCTGAGACTTGGCCTCTTATGAGGACTTGAGAAACAAATTCGCGGCTATGGGCAGGCCCGCGTTCCTCAATAATCATGTACTCCACATTCCCGTTCTTGTTCCGTTGAACCGCTTCTTGAAGCTGGCTCTTATAATCCATCCCATGAGAAAAAGCACCTGTACTAATTTCAGGAAAAACGAACCGTTCCAAAAACTGCAAAACAACATCATATCCTTGGTCTAGATAAAGTGCACCAACAAACGATTCGAAAACGTCTGCAAGTAATGCTGGTCTTGTTCGACCCCCAGTCATTTCCTCTCCCTTACCTAGCAAAATAAAATTACCAAATTCCAATTTTCTTGCAAAGTTCACTAAGGATGGCTCACATACGATAGATGCCCGAAATTTTGTCAGCTCTCCTTCTTTCATGTTTGGATACTCTTTATACAAGTATTGAGAAACCCCTAGTTCCAACACTGCATCCCCTAGGAACTCCAGTCGCTCATTATCCTGATAATCCTTTTTTCGATGCTCATTCACATAAGATGAATGGGTAAATGCTTGCTTTAACAGCTTTTCGTCTCGAAAAACTACACCTACATGTTCTTGTAAAGATGAAAATTCCATTGTCCTCACCATTCCTAAATAAAAATTGCCTTATTCAGTTTACACTCCACTATCTATTCTTATTCCTGAAATAACATATAGAGAAAGTCTCGCTAAATGCGAGACTTTCCTCCATTATTACATATAATAGTCCTTACAGAAAGAAGGAAATGATATCAATTCCTTAACCGGACATTTTATAGGGTGCTGTCTATGTATTTAACAGCATCACCAACTGTTTGAATTTTTTCTGCTTCTTCATCAGAAATTTCCATATCAAACTCATCTTCAAGTTCCATTACTAGCTCAACTACATCTAGAGAGTCAGCCTCTAGATCGTCTTTGAAAGAAGCTTCCATTGTTACCTTAGATTCTTCAACATCTAAACGATCTACGACGATTTTTTTTACGCGCTCAAAAGTTTCTGCCACGATTCGTTCACCCCCTTTCAAAGAATTTAACAATTTACATCACCATACCACCATCTACGTGGATCGTTTGTCCAGTTACGTAGTTTGCGTCATCTGAAGCTAAAAAGCGCACTACTTTTGCTACATCTTCTGCTGCTCCTAGCTTCGCTAACGGAATAAGTTCCAGCATACCACTTCGTTGTTCTTCTGATAGTTTGTCCGTCATATCCGTTTCTATAAACCCTGGTGCAATTGCATTTACAAGGATGTTACGACTTGCTAATTCTTTTGCTGTGGTTTTTGTTAGTCCAATGACCCCCGCTTTTGCTGCAACATAATTAGCTTGTCCAGGGTTACCACTTACTCCAACAACAGATGCAATGTTAATAATACGACCGGCCTTTTGTTTCATCATCTGTCTCGTAACTGCTTTTGTCGTTAGAAATACACCTTTTAGGTTCGTTTGAATGACGTCATCAAATTCTTCTTCTTTCATTCGCATTAGCAAATTGTCTCTTGTTATCCCAGCATTGTTGACAAGAATGTCCAACCGCCCAAACGTATCAATAACCGATTTTATCATAGCTTTGACTTCTGATTCAGAGGATACATCTGCTTTAACTTTAATTGCCTTTTGCCCGAGCTGTTCAATTGCCTCCACTACTTCTTGTGCCTTTTTCTCATTTCCAGAGAAATTAACAGCGACATTGGCTCCTTGCTTAGCCAGTTCAAGTGCGATCGCTCTCCCAATCCCTCTTGAACCACCGGTTACGAGGGCTACTTTTTCTTGTAACATCAGGCATCCTCCTTATACCATTCTAAAAATTCATCTAATGAAGCGGAATCTTGAACGGAAAATGTCGTCATTCTGCGATTTACCTTTTTCACTAATCCAGCTAACACTTTTCCATTTCCGACTTCTACAATAGCATCCACATTTTCCTCTAATATTTTTTCTAACGTTTCATGGAATCGTACCGGAGAATATAATTGTTTCACCAGCAGATCTTTAATAACGAAAGGATCTGTCGTTTTTTCTGCTGTAACATTTGCATATATCGGTACATTTGCCTGTTGAAGTTCGATTTGCTCTAGAGCTTTTTCAAAGTCCTTTGCTGCAGGTTCCATTAAACGAGAATGGAAAGGTCCACTAACATTTAATGGCAATACACGTTTTGCCCCCGCATCCTTTAGTAAAGGGATAGCGTGGTCAATTCCAGTTTTTGTGCCAGAGATTACAATTTGACCAGGGCAATTCAAGTTAGCTAGATCCACTACATCTTCCTTGTCTAAGTGCTTTAATGCTTCCTGAATCTCCACTGCACTTAATCCTAATACTGCTGCCATAGCGCCTTGTCCCTTAGGAAATGCATGCTCCATTAATTTTCCACGTGTCTGAACAAGTGGTAATGCGTCCTCTATCCGTAATACTCCAGAAGCTACTAATGCGCTGTATTCTCCTAGACTATGTCCAGCTGTTACAACAGGGGAAATCCCTTCTTTGGTTAACAGTTGCATCATCGCACTGCTTGTTAACAATAATGCCGGCTGAGCATTCACTGTATTCGTTAACGTTTCCTCCGGTCCTTCAAACATCAAATCTGTAATGGACATGCCTAGCCATTCATCAGCTTGATGAAAAAGGTCTTTTACTTCTTTGTAGCGATCGTAGATTTCTTTCCCCATCCCAACTGCTTGAGAACCTTGTCCGGGAAATATAAAAGCTACTCTCTTCATTCTATTACTCCTCTCCACTTTCAACTTGTTGTGCTTCTACGGTTTCTTGGATGGTCGCTGTCACATTATATTCGATCATATGACAAGCTTGTTTAATCGCGTTAAAAATCGCTCTCGCATTAGATGACCCATGTGCTTTGATTACTGGTGCTGCCAGTCCAAATAAGCCCGCACCACCGTACTCCGAATAATCCAGTTGGTCTTTTAAACCTTTTAACTCTGGTTTCACCATACCTGCTGCTAGTTTTGTTTTTAAGTTCGTCATAAAGGTCTCTTTCAATTTTGAAAACATGAGGTCCGCAGTTCCTTCAATCGTTTTTAAAGCCACATTGCCGCTAAAACCATCCGTGACAATTACATCTGCAACACCTGCGAGTATATCTCGAGCTTCTACATTTCCAACAAAGTGAAATGGTGCTTGCTGCATCATGTCAAATGCTTTTTTTGTCAAATCGTTTCCTTTTCCATCCTCGGTTCCAACATTTAATAGTCCAACGCGTGGCCGCTTCACGGCACGAACTTTTTCTGTATAAATAGCCCCCATAATTCCGTATTGAAGCAGGTGCTGTGGTTTCGCATCCACGTTTGCACCAACATCCAACAACAAAACGCCTTTCCCATCACTTGTTGGAAGTGTAGGACTTAGAGCAGGTCTTTCAATTCCTTTAATTCGACCAATCACAAAGAGTCCAGCACTCATTAATGCACCTGTATTTCCGGCTGAAATACATGCGTCTGCTTTTCCTTCTTTCACCTCATTAGCCATTAACACTAAAGAGGCATTCTTTTTACGACGAACAGCACGAACTGGCTCATCATCACCTGAAATTACTTCCGTTGTGTGCTTGACTGTTATATTCGTAGAATCGGTTAAATATGGTTCAATCTTCTCCTGGTTTCCAACTAACACAATTTCTAAATTATGTATTTGTTTCACAGCGTCCATCGCTCCAAGCACTACCTCTTTCGGAGCATGGTCACCACCCATTGCATCAATTGCAATTCTCATGATTTATTCTCCCTCTTTCTCATTCGATCGGAACATCGTGAACATCCCAACAAAAACTTGTTTATTGTCGACATAGCTCTTTACTTCTACGGTTGTTCGATCCTTCGCTTGAGACTGGATAACCTTGGCCTTGGCAATAACCCGCTCACCCTGGAAAACTTGACTTGTAAATTTAATTTCAGCTTTTGCCGTCAATGCAAGCTGGTCATTGATTACGGCAACTGCCAATGAGTTAGCTTGTGCAAATAGATGATGTCCTCTGGCGATTTTGTTTCGGGAAAATACGTGCTCTTCTCCAATATCCAATATAGAGATAGCACGGTTATCTAATTCTAAATCGATGACTTCCCCGATTACTTCGTCGATAGGTAGAGCTTTTACCGTTTCATTCCATTGATTCGTCGCAACAGATTTTATTCGTTCACGTAGCTCAGGAATTGCTAACTCCATGCGATCCAATCGAATTGTCTGAATACTAACTTCGAATTTTTTAGCTAATTCTTCATCCGTAATAAACGGCATTTCTTTTATCGTTTCCTGCAACAATTGCTGCCGCTCACGCTTATTCCTTCTCAAATCCTCCACCGTCCAATATCCTAATTCCTTAGTCCATACTAAGAAATGTCATCTTATGACTAGGTACTAATAGTAATATATAATACCAGTACGATTTATGCAAGTCTCGTACAGTTCTCTTAATCAAGCACGGCACCTTGTAAGGTAGGATCATGGAGTAACATATTTTTTAAACTAGAAAATGCCGGCTTGTCCAAAAGCTGCTTAAATACGATTTCCTGCGCATCCACTCTAGCTGTTTCAAGGGCTCGGTAATCATGAACCATATCTGCTATTTTAAATTCCGGCAGTCCGCTTTGCTTTCGTCCAAAAAAGTCACCAGGACCACGTAACTTTAAGTCCTCTTCCGACAGCTCAAATCCATTGGATGTCTCCGTCATAATTTTCATTCGTTCTTTCCCTACTTCACCTTTGGGGTCTGCAAGCAGGATGCAATAGCTTTGGGCATCTCCTCTTCCTACACGTCCTCGTAACTGATGTAGCTGTGATAAGCCAAAACGTTCTGCATCATAAATGACCATTACCGTAGCATTGGGAACATTGACTCCTACTTCTACAACGGTCGTAGAGACAAGAACTTGAATCTCATTATTCGCAAATGCTTTCATTACCTCTTCTTTTTCATCTGTATGCAATCTACCATGCATTAATCCTACTTTTATGGAAGTAGGATAATATTCTTCTAGTTGATGATAGAGATCTACTGCATTTTGAATATCAAGCTTATCGGATTCTTCAATTAATGGACAAATAAAATAAGCCTGAAACCCTTGTTCTACCTCAGATTGAATGAACGTTAACACTCGATCAAGCATATTGTCTTTTGCCCAAAACGTTTTCACTTCCTTACGACCTGCTGGCATTTCATCGATAATTGACACATCCATATCTCCAAATGCCGTTATCGCTAACGTCCGTGGAATAGGTGTAGCCGTCATAAATAACACGTCAGGGTACAACCCTTTATCGCGTAACGTTCGTCGTTGCTCTACCCCAAATCTGTGTTGTTCATCGACAATGACAAGCCCTAAATCAGAAAAGACCACTTCCTCTTGAATTAATGCGTGTGTCCCAATTAGGACATCGACTTCATGATTAGCTACCTTTTCTAATATTTCTTTTCGCTTTTTCCCTTTTACAGAACCGGTTAACAGCGCGATGGATACATGGTCACCAAATGTCTTTTGTAATGACTCGTGAATGTTGCTCTGCTAATATTTCTGTAGGCACCATTAGTGCACCTTGGTTCCCTGCAGTTTTAGCAGCATACAAGGAAATCGCAGCGACCACCGTTTTTCCTGAGCCAACGTCTCCCTGTAGTAGCCGGTTCATACGATATGGGGACTCCATATCTGCAAGTATTTCCTTCAGTGCCTTTGATTGTGCAGTTGTAAGAGAAAACGGTAGATTTCTAATAAACGTATCCACCTTCGATGTATCAAAGTGTTGGCTTCCTCCTGAGGATGCTTCTCTATGTTGTTTGCGTAGCAATGTCATTTTTAGTTGGAACAATAAAAATTCCTCGTAAATAAATCGGCGACGCGCATGCTTTAAGCTTGTGTGGTTGCTTGGGAAATGAAGTTGACGAATCGCTTCAGCCCGAGATGGTAGCTTGTAGTTTTTCAAATAAGATTCAGGAAGAATTTCTTCCAATTCGTCTCGATACTGATTGAGAGCTGTTTTCATGATTTTCTTGAGCTGTATATTCGTCACTGAGCCTCTTAATGGATAAACAGGTTCAATTGGATTTTGAGAGCTAGCAGGGCCTTTTTTGTAGTTTTGCACCGTAATTTGAAGTCGATGCTGATCCCACTTCCCCGTAAAGGTCACAACATCCCCATCCTGTAATTGTTTTTTGGCAAAAGCACGGTTAAACATCACCGCTTTTACTACAACATTTTCTACTTGAACATTAACAGATAGCTTCGACTTTCTTTTTCCATAAAAAACAAGGGAAGGATTTCCGATAACCTTCCCCTCAATCGTCACTTTATCTTCATGAATTAGCTGATGTAACGGCTTGATTTCAAATACATCGTATCGAAATGGAAAATAGAACAATAAATCTTCTACGGTCTCTATTCCTAATCCATATAAATCAGCCTCTAGTTTTTCTCCAATACCTTTAATCGTTGTGATTGGATCTGATAACAACTTCCATCACTCTTTCTCTACTGGTATTCCATATATTCGTGATGCGATTGCTCTTCCTGTAGGTGTTGCTGCAAGTCCACCTTCTGCTGTTTCTCGTAGAGCAG
Source organism: Radiobacillus deserti (assembly GCF_007301515.1). Lineage (GTDB taxonomy): Bacteria > Bacillota > Bacilli > Bacillales > Amphibacillaceae > Radiobacillus > Radiobacillus deserti. The sequence continues at coordinate 1,541,203 of NZ_CP041666.1, read as the reverse complement.
ATGGCATCGACTTTCCAATGCGATACATCGCACCAATTACTTCGTCACATGGAATTCGACTTGTGACACCGGCTAAAGCCATGTCTGCAGATACAATCGCATTGGAAGCCCCTGCTGCATTTCGTTTTACGCAAGGAACCTCTACTAATCCTGCAACGGGATCACATACTAATCCTAGCATATTTTTTAATGTAATAGCGAAAGCTTCTGCGCTTTGTTGTGGTGTACCTCCAGCCATTTCCACAATTGCAGCAGCCGCCATAGCAGCAGCAGAACCTACTTCAGCTTGGCAGCCACCTGCCGCTCCAGAAATAAAAGAATTGTTTGCTACTACATACCCAAAAGCACCTGCTGTGAATAAATACCGTACCATCTGTTCACGTGTAGGGTTTAAACGATTTTTCACAGCAAACAGCGTGCCCGGTACACAACCGGCACTTCCTGCAGTAGGTGTCGCACAAATCGTTCCCATGGCCGCATTGACTTCGTTGGTTGCGACCGCTTTACTAACCGCATCTAACAGTAACGTTCCAGAAAGTGGCTCATGATTTTTCATATAATTTTGTAGAAGTACAGCATCTCCGCCTGTTAATCCCGATACTGATTTTACTCCTTTTAAGCCGTCTTCTACTGCGTTCTCCATCACTTCAAGATTACGCTCCATTTGAGACATCACTTCTTCTCTCGTGGCATCCCGGACGTCCATTTCCTGTCTAATCATTACTTCTGATATCAGAAGGCCTTCTGTTTCAGCAATTTCTACTAATTCCGCTACATTTCTAAACATATTCTAACCCCTTTCCAATTAATCCACAATTTTAGAAACCTGTAAAATGTGGTCGGCTGCCTTTAATTCTTCTAAGATGTTATCTTCTACGTTTTGATCAACCTCTATGGTCATTAGGGCTTCTTTCCCAACATCTTTTCTGGAAACTTCCATTCTCCCAATATTAATTTCATATTTTGCCAATATATTAGCAACCGAAGCAATAGCTCCAAAACGATCATTATGCATGACTAGGATTGCTGGGTGATTCCCTGAAAGATGTAAATCAAAGCCATTCAGCTCTGTAATTTCCACTTTTCCACCACCTATCGATATCCCAACAAGCTCAAATACTTCTTCTCCACTGCCTAGTTTTATTCGAGCCGTATTAGGATGTTCGGTTGATGCTTCGTCTTCAAAGAAACGAATTTTCATTCCTCTGGACTCGACAATATCTATTGAATCTCTCATACGGATATCATCAGTATCAAAATCAAGTAATCCACCAACTGTTGCAACATCTGTGCCATGTCCTCTATACGTCTTTGCAAAAGACCCATAAAAATAAATATCTGCCCATTCCGGCTCTTTACCAAAAAGATTTCTTGCTGCTCTTCCAATTCGTGCTGCACCTGCGGTGTGAGAGCTGGACGGCCCAATCATGACCGGACCTATAATATCAAATACGGATTTATATTTCACCGCAACCTCCCCCTTCTTGTTTCCGCTTACTTTAAGTATAACTGCTCACCTAAAAGAACTAAAGCCATTAGAGTAAGTTTGTTTTTTTCTGAATATTCGTTTTTTATTTTTTCATTTCACATAATAAACCCCTTCTATCCTTATAAATAGAAGGGGTTTATTATGTATTATTCAATTGCAAAGATAAAAGAGTAAATGGGTTGGTTTCCAGTCTGAACTTCTACCTCAATGTCTTCATACTTTTCTTCTAGAAACGCTACGATTTGATCGATTTCTTCATCACTTGCTTCTTCTCCTTGAAGAATGGTAATGATTTCATCGTCTTCATCAATCAACGAAGTAAGTAACTCTTTCGTAGTTTCAAATTTATCTTTGTTAGTCGCAACAATTTTACCTTCGGCAAGCCCCATAAAGTTACCTTTTTCAATAGACATACCGTCGATTTGTGTATCTCGTACTGCATAGGTTACCTGACCAGTTTTTACTTGCTGACTTGCTTCCTCCATACTTCCTCTGTTTTCCTCCAAGGAGGCATCTGGATGAAAGGCAAGTAATGCAGACATCCCTTGAGGGATTGTCTTCGTAGGGACAACCGCGACGTTATCATTCGCTAACTCAGCTGCTTGCTCTGCAGCCATGATAATATTTTTGTTGTTAGGAAGGATAAGGACATTTTTAGCATTCGCTTTTTGAACAGCTTCTGTAATATCCTTCGTACTCGGATTCATGGTTTGTCCACCTTGGATGACAACAGATGCTCCTAAGCTCTCTAATAACTCTTTTAAACCGTCTCCCATTGCTACGGTGACAATCCCGAATTCTGCTTTTTCCTTCTTTTGTTTTTCAGTTTTTTTCTTATCTCCAACGATCGAAGTGTGCTGCTCTCTCATATTTTCAATTTTGAGATTGATTAAACTTCCATAACGTTGACCTATTGTAAGAACTTCTCCTGGATATTCCGCATGAACGTGAACTTTCACAATTTCATCATCTGAGACAACCAACAAGGAATCTCCACGCTCTCCTAGCTCATTTCGAAATGCTTGTTCATCGAACGGATTATCTTTAAGTTTATCGTCCTCAAACTTCACCATAAATTCGGTACAATAGCCAAACTCAATATCCGCAGTATCCATAAAGTCTTGAGCTAATTTATGGTGTTCTGCATTTACCATATCATTCAAATCTACACTAGATGCAGATTCCGGCAACTCTTCTCCAGTTAGAGACGCATAGAAGCCTTCATATATGGTCACTAACCCTTGGCCTCCACTATCCACAACTCCAACTTCCTTTAGGACAGGCAAGAGGTCTGGAGTTCTTCTTAAGGAAGCTTTTGCCTCTGTAATGACAAGGTTTAAAAATTCTATTAGGTCCTCAGTTTGATCTTTTATTTCTGTCGCCTTTTTGGCTGCGTCCTTCGCTACCGTCAAAATCGTTCCTTCTACAGGCTTCATAACCGCCTTATACGCAGTTGCCACACCTTCATTAAGACCTTCAGCAAAATCAGCCACAGTTAATTCTTTTTTTCCTTCTACTCCCTTAGAAAATCCTCGGAATAATTGGGATAAAATAACACCGGAATTTCCTCTAGCACCCATTAACAATCCTTTAGCAAGAAATTGGGCAACCTCTCCAGCATGATTGGATGTATTTTCACGTACCTCATTTGCTCCAGATGTCATAGAAAGATTCATATTCGTCCCTGTATCTCCGTCGGGAACCGGGAAAACGTTTAATGAATCAATCATTTGGGCGTTGTTCGTTAAATGGTGGGCTCCAGAGAGTACCATTTGTGCAAAAGTAGTTCCATCTAACGTTCTTAACGTCACTACAACTTCCTCCTTCATCTACAACCGTCTATCCTTATCTTCAGCTTTCCATTGGCTAGTCATTGTTATGCCTTCTATTGAACAACCCGGACTCCTTGAATAAAAATATTCACAGAGCTTATAGAAAGACCGAGAGTTTTATCCAGTGTATATTTCACTTGAGACTGAACATTATGAGCTACTTCTGATATTTTCGTACCGTAGCTTACGATAATATACATATCAATGTGAAGTCGATCCTCATCTTGACGAACAACGACACCCTTCGAGAAATTTTCTTTACGGAGAATCTCTGCTATTCCGTCTCTAAGCTGGTTTTTAGTTGCCATACCTATAATACCGTAGCATTCAATCGCGGCACCACCAGCTATTGTGGAAATAACCTCGTTCGTAATTGTAATCTGACCATCATTCGTGTTCAATTCTATGGACATAAATGAATCCTCCTTCACCTTATCCTTAAGTTAGTGATATTTTACTATAACAAGAACAAAACTGAAAGCAGTTCCACCAATTATGTAGAAGGTCAAGTCTGCTTGTTACCTATCTTGAACATGGACTTCAGACAATAATCATATTTATTCAAATAACCCTCTGTTCATGTAAAAATTTACTTAGTTGGACAAATAACCCCTTTATACAATGGACGAATTCTGTGTTTCTGTCAAGTAAGATTTCTTGAAAGGAATCATTGCAATTATGTTACCCTTATGGTAAATTGTTATAGTATGTAAAGTTATACATGGTCATTAGGAGGGATAAACATGGGACGCAAATGTGTTGTAACAGGCCGTAAAACTACTTCAGGTAACAGCCGTTCTCATGCCATGAACGCTAACAAACGTAACTGGAAAGCTAACGTTCAAAAAGTACGCATTATGGTTGACGGAAAACCTAAGCGTGTTTATGTATCTGCTCGTGCTCTTAAATCAGGCAAAGTAGAACGCGTTTAATTTGTGTTAACAACTAGACATGAGAAAAGAAATATATCTTTTGCAAAAAAGACACCCTTTTACCGGGTGTCTTTTTTGTATGTCCATGTACCACACAATTGCTTGGAGGCTAAGTTCGTTTCAGATGTAGCTGCATATTTCGACCTTCCTGACAGGTAAAGAAGAGAATCGCTAAAGCCAAGAAGACTTATAAGCCTACTAAAGAGTCTTCCGTCCATTTTGCTACATCCCTACTCTGTCCATTAGTCTTTTTTGAATGTTCCAATGATTGCACGCACAAAGCCACCAATGAACCTCGGGAGTTTAAAGGTATAAAATTTCATAGTATTGTTCCCCCTCCTCTTCTACAAATCGCAATAAATGAAACTGCCATACTTAAATGGTAGCTGGTAAGAAATTTAAAATATGAGTCATATAAGTTCTACGCAATGTAATCCACTGATTTAAAGGACATCTCTACTCTTTATTACTATTAGTATGCCTTCCTTAAAAGAAAAAGTACCTTTTTCTGAAATAAGCTTGTTTGAAATACACAACGTAGATCCCCAAGTAATAGTTCTATTAGTTAATTTATAGTAGAAACCTTCCAAAGTTATGCCTACAACTTGTTCGGTAAACGGAATAAATGAAATATTAGGATGATGTTCATCTTTCATTATCACATGAGTACCAGGTCCTTGGATTTCTAGGATATTCCCAATATCAATCATTTTAGAAAAAATATTACGTTTCCATAATGTCATAAGCAATTGAACATTTGCTAAACTATGATCCAATCTCCCTCCCGTAACCCCGAAGAACAAAATAGCACCTGGTTGAAGGGAGACGGCTTTCTCTACAGCTAACTCTAAGTCAGTTTCATCCTTTTCTATAGGATATGCAAGATAATCAGATACGTGTGACATTATCCTATTCCGTTCTTCATCTGATACCGAATCAAAATCTCCAATTGCGATCTGTGGATGGATTCCTTCCTCCAATAAATATAACGCTCCTCTATCGACACCAATCCAAATAGTAACAGTTGAATCATATTGTTTTAAAGAAGGTAGGTGGCTCCTTGGACCACCTGCCACGATTCCAATTACTGGTTCCATAAAATCCCCTCCAAACTGAAAGAAGGTTGCCAAATGGCAACCTTTTCTTTTACTTACTACGAATTGACTGAATGGCTTGCTGTCTGTCTGTCTGTCCAAATATTGCACTACCTGCAACTAAAACGTCTGCACCAGCTTCCATACAAAGCTTAGCAGTCGTCGCATTCACTCCACCATCCACTTCTATTTCGTAATGCACATCCAGCAGTTCTCTTAATTGAGCGACTTCTTTCATCTTAGGCAAAACACTAGAGATAAAGGACTGGCCACCAAATCCCGGATTGACAGTCATTAATAAAACTAAATCCACATCTGAAAGAATCGGCTTAATTGCATCAACTGAAGTACCAGGATTAATGACTACTCCGGCTTTTACACCTTGATCCTTAATTAGGTGAATCGTTCGATGTAAGTGTGGACACGCCTCTTGGTGTACGGAAATAATATCTGCTCCAGCCTTTGCAAAGTCTGGAATATACGGGTCAGGATTTTGAATCATAAGATGGACATCCAGTGGTAGCTTCGTAGTTGGTCGTATCGCATCCACGATAAGCGGACCAATAGTTAGGTTAGGAACAAAGTGTCCATCCATTGCATCCACATGGATATAATCAGCTCCACCTTTTTCTACATCTTGAATCTCCTCTTTTAAGATAGAAAAATCGGCGGACAAAATGGAAGGTGCAATTTTCACCATGATTAATACCTCGGCTTTCTCGATTGGATTTCGTCAATAAATGATAGGTAGTGCTCGTAGCGATAAGTAGGAATATCCCCAGCCTCTACTGCCTGTTTCACTGCGCATTTTGGTTCTTTGTTATGTATGCAGCCTCTGAACTTACAGGCATCGCTTCTCTCTTGCATCTCAGGAAAACAACTAGGAAGGTCCTCTAATTCTAATTCATTAAACTCTAGTGAACTAAAACCAGGAGTATCTGCTACAAGTCCACCACTCACTTCTAATAATTCCACATGTCTTGTCGTATGTTTACCTCGGCCAAGACTCTCAGAGATTTCTTTTGTTTCTAAATTAAACAACGGGTTAATCGTGTTTAACATGGATGATTTCCCCACACCTGATTGACCAGCAATAACGGTAATTTTATCCTTAAAGTACGGGACAATTTCCCTCATTAACTCTGGTTCCTTCGTTGTCATGAGCTTGAACGTATAACCTATCTTTTCATATTCTTCTTTACATTGGAGAATTTTAGATTTTTCCTCATCTGAAACTAAATCCATTTTAGAAACAAAAATGATAGGCTGAATATGCTTGGATTCAATTAATACTAAAAACCGGTCTAAAAGTAGCGTACTAAAGTCGGGCTGAGAGGCAGAAGTAACAATAACCGCTTGATCGATATTCGCAATTGGAGGACGAATAAGCTCATTTTTTCGCGGATGAACATTTTGAATATATCCCTCACCTGGATTACTCTCATCGAAATCCACCATATCTCCAACTAAAGGGGTTACCTTATTTTTACGGAAAACACCTCTGCCCCGACATTGGAATATTCGATTATTGGATTGTACGTAATAAAAGCCACTTAACGCTTTTATAATTCTACCTTCTGCCATTTACTCACCCTTTCACGTCTTTATAGGATACAGTCTTATCCACAACCACTTCATCTTCCCGCATTACCTTATATTGTGCAGAACCGTTTGGCGGTATAGTTAACTTAATCTCAATCGTTTCATTCTTTGTAATGGTCCGTTGGTTATACAGTTGCGTTATGTCATTATTCATATCCCCAACATAGATATTTACTGTTTGCTTTTCTTTTTTACCATTATCTTTGTCATTCCCCTTGTCTCCTGTATAAGGAACCGTCACACTTACCGTATGGTTTATTGGTGGAAGCTCTTTTGGTCCCTTGGAAATGACGATTTCCACAACAGAGCCCTTTTCTACCTCTTCTCCAGCACTAGGACTTTGACTAATAACATTTCCCTTCGAAACCGAGTCATGATTTTCCTCTGAAACATCTACAGATAAACCTTGATTGGATAAATAGGATGTAGCCTCTGCTTCAGACATGCCTTTTAGACTTTGTAATGTTACTAATTCTGGTCCTTTACTTACTTCAAAAATGACATTAGTATCTTCTGGTACAACTTCTGTTCCCGGTTGCGGTTGAATCTGTGTTATTATTTGTCCTTCAGGTTCATCTGAAAACTTTTCATAAAGAATAACTTCTTTATAGCCTAGCTGTGTAAGTAAGTTTTCCACTTGGCTCGAATCCCTGCCAACATAATCTTCAAATTCTACTTTTTCTTGTCCCTGACTAGTAAAAACAGTAATGTTTGAACCTTCTTTTACTTGCATCCCTGCTTTAGGATCGGTTTTTACAACATATCCCTCTGGCACTTCATCCGAATACATTTCTTCTTCGGAAACTTCTAGATTCAGTTGCTTCAACTGATCTTGTGCTTCTTCATATTTCTTTCCAGCAACGTCAGGAATTTTTACATCTTCAGGCTGAAATAAAGTCGGTAGGATAAATAGAGCAGCAATAAACGCACCTAACAGAACAACAAGGATGGAAGATATCCAAATAATTACTTTTTTCCGTTTTTTCTTTCGGGTGTTTTTTGGTTTCTCTTCTGCTCCATTGCTATGTAAGGTATGATTTTTTGTATCGTGAATGAGTGTATCTTGTTTTGATTTATTTCGAAAATTGTTATCTCGGATAATTGGTATAGCTTTTGTCTCCTCCCCTGAATCGATAGGGGGTGAAAATTTCGGTTCATGAATCCGGTCAGGCTCTAATGCCGTTTCTAAATCCATTTCCATATCATAAACATTTTCGTACCGAAGGAATGGATCCTTAGATGTAGATTTCAATACGATATTTTCCACACTTTGTGGAACCTCAGGTAGCCATCTTCTAATAGAAGGAGTCTCTGTTTGTAGGTGCTTCAACGCAATAGATACAGCTGTTTGTCCAGAAAACGGGAGTCGACCGGTTAATAGTTCGAAAAACACAATTCCTAATGAATACACATCAGACTTCTTCGTTGCCATTCCACCTCTTGCTTGCTCTGGCGATAAATAGTGGACCGAGCCTAGTACGGAATTGGTTTGTGTTAATGATGTAGCCGACAAAGCGACCGCAATTCCAAAATCCGTAACCTTCACTTGACCGTATTGATCAATTAGGATATTTTGTGGCTTTATATCTCGGTGAACAATATCATTTGCGTGGGCATGAGCCATTGCGGATGTCAATTGTTTCATAATATCAATAGATTCTTCCACATCAACAGGACCGTAGGTTTGAATATACTTCTTAAGGGTCATTCCATCAACATATTCCATTGCCATGAAGTAAATCCCGTCTTCTTCACCCACATCATATATGTTTACGATATTCGGATGCGAAAGACTTGTGGCTGCTTGAGCTTCTCTATGAAAACGAGCAATAAACTCATCGTCATTGGCATATTCTAATCGAAGTACTTTAATCGCTACATCCCGATCCAGAATGAGGTCTCGCGCCAGGTAAACGTTGGCCATTCCACCTCCGCCAATTGCTTCTTGGATCTTGTAACGATCGTTCAGTGTCCTACCAGTTAGCACTAGGCGTCACCTTCTTCCGCAGTGCCGTCATACGCTACTAATACTAATGAAATATTATCTTCGCCGCCTCGCTCATTTGCTAGGTTCACTAGTTTCTCGGCCATTTCTTGAAGGGAAACTTCCTCTTCTAAAAAAACTTGTAATTCGTTCTCTTCAATTTTATTGGAAAGACCGTCTGAACATAGCAAAAGCTTATTATTCTTATCCCAGCCAATGGATTGAACATCCATTCCTACAGTTTGCTCCGTACCAAGCGCTTTTAATAAAACATTTTTTCGGGGATGATGTTCAGCATCATCTTTGGTTATTTGACCTGAACGAACAAGTTCATTTACTAAAGAATGGTCTTCCGTTATTTGTTTAAAGCCTTGCTTATTAGCTAAATAGCAACGGCTGTCCCCGATATGAGCAACTGTCACAAATTCATCCGTGCAAATGGCCGCAACAATCGTGGTCCCCATCCCTTTACATTCTTCATTTTCTTGTGAATAGAGGTACACCTTTTCATTTATGTCCGTTATGGACGTTCGAAGCCATGTTTCTGCTTCATCAGGTGAAGGAATAGCAGCATGTTGTTCCCACTTATCACGCAGTCCCTGGGTTGCCATTTGACTGGCAACATCTCCAGCTTTATGACCACCCATCCCATCTGCTATAACTGCTAGCAATTGATTGGACTTATTATAAAATAATCCACCTGAATCCTCATTATGGTTTCGCACTTGCCCTTTATCCGTAGAAAAAATACCGTTCATTTCTATCATTCTCCTCTTAGCACTTCTTTAACACAATTACCACCTATGCCCACATTCATACTTCCTTTTGCTTATTTCGTTCGTATGAGCCTTGTTAAAAAGAACCCATCTGTATCATATTCATAAGGAAATAGTTGAAGCCCATACGCTGATAATCCAGCAGCAGATTCCTGCAACTCCTTTGGTAATTGCGAGGTGAAGGTAGAGTCCATTTCAAATTCTGGATGTTGTTGTAAGAACCGTTCGATGTTTTGTTCATTCTCCTCTTTATCTACCGTACACGTGCTATATAATAGTTTACCATCTTTCTTTAATAATGGGGACACACTTTCCAACAATTCAAATTGGATGGTTGCTAGTGTATGAACATCCTCTTCTCGCTTGTGATACTTAATATCAGGTTTTCCTCTTAACACTCCTAGACCGGAGCATGGAGCATCTAGCAATATACGATCAAAGCTTTCGTTCTCATGAAAATCCTGTAAATTTCGCGAATCTGCCTGTTTAGCCTGAATAATTGATAATTCTAGTTCGGCGGCACGGGTCGTGACAAGCTTGGCTTTCTTTGCATGTAAATCGTACGCATGAATAGCTCCATTATTTTGCATTTTCTCCGCAATATGGGTCGTTTTTCCTCCAGGTGCACTACAAGCATCCAATACCATCATAGTCGGTTCGACTTCTAGCATTTCCCCAACAAGCATGGAGCTTTGATCTTGAACCGACAAAAGATTTTCTTGAAATAGCTTCGTTCGAAGGACATTTCCAGATCGTACAATAATTCCTTGAGATGAAAACAGAGAAGCTTCCACTTCCAACCCTTCTAGTTTCAAGGAATCCATAGCTTCTTCACGCGTAATTTTTAATGGTTGAATTCTTACATTCATCGGTTTGTGCGTTAAATTAGCTTGGCACATCTTTTCTGTTATTTCTTCCCCATAAAACGACAGCCACCTTTGAACGAGCCACTCTGGATGGCTTGTAAGTACACTTAATTTCCTAGCCGGCTCTTCAATGGTTTCGATATCAGAAAGACCTTTTCTTTGAATATTACGAAGAACCGCATTTACTAACGAAGAGATTCCTTTGTGGCCCCGCTTCTTCGAAATATCAACGGCCTCGTTTAAAATGGCATGGTCAGGAACTTTGTCTAAGTAGATCATTTGGTACATGGACAATAATAAAAGCCATTTAACCCAAGGCTGTAGCTTTTTCTTCTCATCTATAAAGTGGGAAAGATAGTAGTCAAGCGTTAATTTTCTTTGAATCGTGCCATAGACCATTTCGGTGAGCAATGCTTCATCTCTTCTATCAAATTGATTCTTTTTTATTGCTTGATCGATGAGCAAATGGCTATAGCCACCATGTTCTCCGATTCGAACAACTAAATCTAGCGCAGCTTCACGTAATTTTTGTTGTGCCATTTTATTCTCCTAACCTATCCCCAACTTTTAGTTGATTTCCAACCCCTCGAAGGAAATCGGCAGCACTCATCCGCTTCTTACCAGAAGGCTGTAGTTCTGTTATTTTTATCCCTTTTCGGTCTCCACATACAACGACAAACCCATCGTCTAAGATTTCAACAACCGTACCAGGCTCGTCGTCATAGGTTTGGGAAATTTCTTCTCCCCACCACACCTTGATTACATTTCCTTCTAAGAAAGTAAACGAAACTGGCCATGGATGTAGACCACGAATATGGTTATACACTTCAGAATTTGGTTTCGTCCAATCCAGCTTCTCCTGCTCTCGCTTAATATTCGAAGCGAATGTGACTCGATTCTCATCTTGTTTTCTTGGTAATAGCTTCCCTTCAAACAGTCCAGGTAGTGTATCATGAAGGAGCTTTGCACCAAGTACGGAAAGTTTGTCGTGTAACGTACCAACATGGTCTGTATGTTCAATTGGAAGACTTTCTTGCGTAAGAATGTCCCCCGCATCTAACTTTTCCACCATATACATAATGGTGATTCCAGTCTCTTTTTTTCCCTGCAAAATGGCATAATGAATCGGTGCTCCACCCCGTAGCTCTGGCAATAAGGATGCATGAACATTTATACACCCAAGCTTTGGTGCATCTAATAATGGTTTCGGTAAAATTTGTCCAAAGGCTGCCGTAACAATTAAATCTGGGTTATATGCTAACACTTCATCATACTCGTCTTTTATTTTTTCTGGCTGAAATACAGGAATTCCCAATTCCTCTGCAGCTACTTTTACAGGTGGCGGGGTTAATACTTTCTTTCTCCCTTTCGGTCGATCTGGCTGGGTGACGACAAGTACCACCTCGACCTCTTCTTTTTCTAATTGACGAAGAACTGGAACAGCGAAATCTGGTGTTCCCATAAATACAACACGTTTCATATGGACTCCTTTCTACATAAGCTGACTCGGTTGTAAATCAATACTAATTAGTAAGTCATTTTTTTGTATATCTGATTCATAATAGTGCAATATCCGTTTCAATATTTCCCGTTGCTTAGGCTCATTTTTGTATTTTATCACGCATTGGTAGCGATATCTATTTTTGATTCTCGCAATAGGAGATGGGGTTGGACCCAAAATAGTAGATTGTTCTGATAATGATTGGGATAACCCTTGGACAATATGTTTTGTTACCTCCATGGCTTTTATTTGATTCGGATGAGAGACCGTAATTAACGTTAAATAAAAGTATGGGGGATAATGAAAGGTTTTCCTCACTTGCATTTCTTGCTGGAAAAACGCTTCATATTCATAGGTGCTTGCTAGCTGAATACTGTAATGCTCTGGTGTATAAGATTGTACAATAACTTCCCCTGGCAATGAATGTCTTCCTGCTCGACCACTGACCTGTGTCAAAAGTTGAAAGGTTTTTTCCGCAGCTCTAAAATCTGGTAGATGGAGCATCGTATCTGCAGCAAGAACACCGACTAATGTTACGTTCGCAAAATCTAGTCCTTTCGCAATCATTTGTGTCCCTAATAAAATATCGGCCTCATGATTCCCAAACTGAGTTAAGAGCTTTTCATGTGCCCCTTTTCTTCTAGTCGTATCCACATCCATTCGGATGACTCGTGCTTCAGGCAACAATTTAGTAAGAGCTTCTTCTACCTTTTGTGTTCCCGTTCCAAAATAACGAATCGTATCGCTACTACATTCCGGACAAACAGAAGGCATACTCTCTTCATAGGAGCAGTAATGACACTTCAATTTATTCTGGGTGCGATGGTAAGTTAACGCAATGTCACAATGTGGACATTCCATAACATGGCCACAATCTCTACACATGACAAACGTAGAGTAACCCCTTCGATTTAGAAACAGCACTATTTGTTGTTTTTTACGAAGTCTTTCCTCCATTGCTTGAACCAGTTGCTGTGAAAACATGGAACGATTTCCAGCATGTAACTCTTCCCGCATATCGATAACTTGAACCTCAGGCATCGCAGCTTTATTCATCCGATCTGGCAAGGAAAGTAGCTGATACACGCCTTTTTTCGCACGGGCAAACGATTCTAATGTTGGGGTAGCACTTCCAAGCACAACTGGACAATGGTGGTGCTTGGCTCGATAAATGGCAACATCTCGTGCATGATAACGCGGATGGTCATCTTGTTTATAACTAGATTCATGTTCTTCATCAATAATAATGATGCCCAGGTTTTCGAAGGGGGCAAAAATAGCGGATCTTGCTCCAACTGCTACTTTAACCTCTTTCCGTTGAATCTTACGCCATTCATCATATTTTTCACCAGCAGACAAAGCACTGTGTAAAACCGCTACGTATGACCCGAATCTTCCTTTAAACCGTTCTACCATTTGTGGGGTTAACGAAATCTCCGGAACAAGAACGATAGCTTCTTCCCCTCGATCAATGACTTCTTGAATTGCTTGCAAGTATACCTCTGTTTTCCCACTTCCCGTTACACCGTGTAATAAAAACACCTCGTGCTCCTGCTTCGCTAATTGAGCTTGAATAGCATCTTTTGCTTCTTGTTGTTGGTCCGTGAGCGGGAGAGCAGTTGTTTTCGGATAATCTCTTTGATACGGATTTCGATAGGTTTCCTTTTTATATTCTTGTAATATTCCTTTATCCAACAATGGTTTTAGACTAGCCCTTGTTGTTTTCAGTATGGACAATAACGTTTTTTGATTTACTTCCTCGATTTCATTTGCGGAAAAATATTTTAAAATTTCCCATTGCTTTGTTGCTTGCTTCGGTAAATCAATCATTGCCTCCTCCAAATTGGTAAGAGACCCTTTACGAGCAATCACTGTCTCGAATTTCTTCGTTTCTTTCGAGTCTACCTGATAATCGACTTCTAATAAGCCTTCTTGGATGAATCGTTGAATTCGATTGAGCTTAATCGAACTTTTTTCTACTTCCTCAAAGTCTATGTAATCTCTTCCATCAAATAACCGGTTTATTTCATCTGGTAGCTCTTCTTCCGTTAATCGATGCAACTCCTTTTTATACTTTGCTTTCAGCACTTGGGGAAGCATCACTTGGAACGACGAAATATAAAAACTAAGGGTATGGTTAGACATCCATTTACCTAAGTTAATTAATTCGCTCGTTAACACGGGGGTCACATCCAACACATTTTCAATATCTCGTACTTTTTCAAGTTCGGTATGATCAGTGATTTCTAGAACGTACCCCATAATTTTCCTCGGTCCGAATGGTACAGTTACTCGCATCCCTTCTTGAATGGCCGCTTCAAATCGTTCCGGAATATGATAATCAAAGATGCGATCGGTTTGGCTTGCTGGAACATCTACCACTACTTTTGCTATTGTCACAATCGTCCATCCTTCATATCAGATTCAATAAACTGTAGGATTTGCCGAGCAATATCCGACTTGGTTGACATGGAAAGCTGCATTTCCTCTCCGAGTTTGTTTAGATATGTAACAGCATTCGTATCACTACCAAATCCAGCCCCCTGTTCGGTCACATCATTTATCACGATGGCATCTAAGTTTTTTTTCTTTAATTTTTTTCTTCCATATTCCATCACATCATTGGTCTCGGCTGCAAACCCTACTAAAAATTGATGACGTTTAGTAGCACCAAGCTCGTGTAGGATGTCTTTCGTTCTTTCCATTTCAATCGTTAGTAGCCCATCACTTTTCTTCACCTTCTGCTGGTGAACCGTTTTTGGACGATAATCTGCTACGGCAGCTGCTTTTATGACGATATCCTGATTCGCATAGTGCTCCATAACCGCTTCATACATGTCATTTGCTGAATCTACATGAATTCTACGCACATGCTCTGGTGTATCCAAGTTCACCGGCCCTGATATTAGGGTCACGTCCGCTCCCTTTTTCGCCGCTTCCTCCGCCAATGCAAACCCCATCTTACCAGAGGAATGATTGGTAAAAAAACGAACCGGATCGACAGCCTCACGAGTTGGACCACCTGTAATGAGGATTTTTTTGCCCGTAAAAAAAGTATTCTTAGAGACTTTAGAAAAATCACGGTCTATTACTTCCACAATGGTTTCTGGTTCCTCTAATCTTCCTTTTCCGACATACCCACAAGCTAAATAACCATTTCCTGGTTCAATAAATTTATAACCCCAACCCTCTAGTCTTTTCATATTTTCCACTACAGCAGGATGGGCATACATATGTACATTCATAGCTGGTGCAATATATATTGGGGCAGTAGTTGCTAACAAGGTTGTAGATAACATATCGTCTGAAATACCGTTGGCGATTTTTGCAATTATATTGGCCGTTGCTGGTGCCAATAACACAAGATCCGCCCAATCCGCTAAGTCAATATGCGCAATTTTTGCTGGGTCCTTTTCATCAAACGTATCTGTAAACACTGGATTACGAGACAGCGCTTGAAACGTAAGGGGAGAAACAAATTGTGTTGCATTATCTGTCATGATGACTTTCACGTTTGCCCCCTGCTGGGTTAATTTACTTGTTAAAGCACACGCCTTATAAGCTGCAATTCCACCGGAGACTCCTAGCAAAATATTAGTACCATTCAACATGATACTCCCCCTTTCCGTAAGCTTTAATAATCTAGTTATATCATAGTTTTATCGAAAGCATAAGTCGAATGATCTTCCTTGCTTGAACAGACACGTTCAAAGAAGAAGCCCCCACCTTTAGGAAAGTGAGAGCTCTTCTTCCATCTTATTCTTCAGCTGCTTCATAATAAAGCTTATCCGCTTGTATCTCTTCTAATGCTAACCCTACATATTTGTGAGACTTAGGATTTTCTATAAGAACTTGTTTTGTTTCCTGCATTTGACGAGCACGACGTGCAGAAAGTGTTACCAACGTATATTTAGAATTAATCTTTTCTTGTAAAGCATCAATAGATGGTTCTAGCATCATGAAAAATCAGCCTCCAAAGCTTTTTTATATTCTTGTGCAACTCGTTCCCGTTTACAGTGTTCACTTTGAACGATTGCTTGTATTTTATCTACTGCTAATTCGATTTTATCATTAACGACTACGTAATCATACGCATCCATCATTTCTATTTCTGCTTTTGCTGCGAGCAATCGATTCCGGACTAAATCTTCCGTTTCCGTTCCTCTATTGATAATTCGGTTTTTCAACTCTTCTAAACTAGGCGGGAAGAGAAAGATGAATACACCTTGTGGAAAATTTTTCTTTACTTGAAGGGCTCCTTGTACTTCAATTTCCAGAAATACATCTTTTCCTTCTTGTAACGTTTTCTCCACATACTCTCGTGGTGTTCCGTAATAGTTCCCTACATATTCGGCGTATTCCAATAACTGATTTTGTTCAATCATGGATTCGAACTCTTCTTTTGACTTAAAGAAGTAGTCCACCCCATCTACTTCACCTTCTCGGCTATTTCGGGTAGTCATGGAAGTCGAATATTTTAAATCTGTAGATTTCTCAAAAAGCGCTTTTCTCACTGTTCCTTTTCCTACACCGGATGGGCCAGATAAAACGAACAATATTCCTTTCTTTTCAATCAATGATTCTTCCTCCTACCTATTCATCAGAAATCTCGTCATGGCTAATGACACGCTGCCCGACAGTTTCTGGTTGCACCGCAGATAATACAACGTGATCACTGTCTGTAATAATGACCGCACGAGTACGTCGGCCATATGTAGCATCTACCAGTTTATTATTATCTCTAGCTACCGTAATGATTCGTTTAATGGGAGCTGATTCAGGTGATACAATGGATATAATACGATTTGCAGATACTACGTTTCCAAATCCAATATTGATTAACCGTAAGCTCATAGTTACTCCCCCTTGGCTAATTGCCTAATGCTTCTATTCTATAGATAAATCTCTTCCGTTTCAAAGATTCATACTTGTCGAGAATCTTTTTCTACAAACATCTTCTTATAGTATAAGGAAATGAGAGACAAAAACTCAATGATTTATTCTATATTTTGCACTTGTTCTTTTATTTTTTCTACTTCACTCTTTAATAACACTATCCAATGGCTAATCTGAACATCCGTTGACTTGGAACCAATCGTGTTGATTTCCCTATGCATTTCTTGGAGGATAAAATCTAGTTTCCTCCCAATTGCACTCTCTTGTTCTAACGTATCAAAAAATTGAACGCAATGGCTACTAAGTCTCGTTAGCTCTTCGGTAATATCTCCTTTTTCAGCAAGTAAGGCGACTTCTTGGACGATACGAGAATCGTCCGCTATATCTTCTGTAATAAATTCTTGCAACCGTTTTTGAATACGACTACGATGCTCCTCGATGACAACATGTCTTCTTTCCGTTAACTTCTTAACCGTTTCCTGAATAAAGAGGACTCTAGTTTTCATATCCTCTATTAATTCTTGCCCTTCTATCTCACGCATATTCTTCACTTGTTCACATGCATTGGATACCGATCTTAACACTACGTCGAATAGTACATCTTGACTTTGTTCTTTTTCAACAATTTCAAATGCACCTTCTAATGACGTTAAACGGTCCACGGAGATGTCGCCTTGGAGTCCGTATTTATCTTTTAATTCCTTCGATTTCTCTATGTATTGATTCAACAAATTCCAGTCCACCTGTAAGTTGCGTTCTATAAACCCCATTCCTTCTATTGAAATGAATAAATCTATTCTTCCACGTTGGAAATAGGATTGGACGATTTTTTTAACCTTATCCTCTACAACTAAAAATGATTTAGGCATCTTATTGGATATGTCTAGGAAACGATGATTGACACTCCGAACCTCAACGGAAACCCTCGTATCATGAACCTGTTGTTCATCACGACCATATCCCGTCATACTTTGTACCATCTACACCACACCCATTTTCTATACTCCTTATACCATGACTAGAACATCCTAGTCATGGACATTCTCTATACTATCATAACAAATAACATATTGAATTCCTATAATTATAGCATCAAGGATTGATTTCTTTATCAGACCAGAGATGTATTCATATTCGCTTAAAACATGCTATAATGACGAAACGAGGTGAACTGTCATGGCATTTGATGGAATTGTAACACGTGCAATTGCGCAAGAATTAAATGATCAACTAAACACTGGTAGAGTGATGAAAATATACCAACCAACAGAAACAGAATTAATCTTTGTTATAAGAAGCCAAGGTCAAAATCATCAATTATTATTATCTGCTCATCCGAGCTACGCTCGGTTTCATTTAACAAAGGATACGTACCAAAATCCAAAAGAACCCCCAATGTTTTGTATGCTTCTTCGTAAGCATTTACTTGGTCACTTCGTGGAAAACGTATCCCAATATGAAAACGAACGAATTGTAGAGTTTCATTTTAAAGGGAAGAATGAAATTGGAGATGAAACGAACAAAATACTGATTATTGAAGTGATGGGAAAGCATAGTAACATTCTTTTGATTGATAAGGATAAAGGTCACATACTAGACAGCATTAAGCATATTCCACCAACTGTGAACCGTGTTCGCACCATTATGCCTGGTCAAATCTATATACTTCCACCTGATCAAGGAAAGCGAAATCCTTTTTCGATAGAACCTGAAACATTTGTTAAGGCGCTTGATTTTAACGCAGGGAAATTGGATCAACAGATAGTTCAACAATTTATGGGAATTTCCCCTCTCGTCGCAAAAGAAATTGTATATAAGGCTCATCTCAGCTCTAAAGATGCTTATCAACAGGCATTTGAAGAGCTACAAACAATTGTTCAAAATCGCGCCTATTCACCTACGATTTATCAAGAACAAAAAGAGGTCTTTCATGTTCTGAATCTATCTCATTTAACGGACCAGAAAAATACATTTCCTTCGATCAGTGAGATGCTCGATTATTATTATTCAGGGAAAGCAGAACGAGATCGCGTTAAACAACAAGCCGGCGATCTATACCGTTTCTTAAAAAACGAATTAGATAAGAACGAACGTAAGATTAAGAAGCATCATCAAACATTAAAAAAAGCGGAAAAAGCAGATGAGTTTCAGCGATTCGGGGAACTGTTAACTGCCAATATGCACACGATGAAAGCAGGTGCCAAATCAGCAAAGGTTGTGGATTATTACGACCCAGAGCAACAAGAAATTGAAATTGAACTGAACCCAAACAAAACACCAAGCGAAAACGCACAAACTTATTTTCGCACCTATCAAAAATTAAAAAAATCGAAGCAAATGGTTGTACAAGAAATTGAGAAAGCAAAGGAAGAGAATCAATATTTAGAAGACTTATTGCAGCAAATTGAAGGCGCTCGCGAGCAAGACATCGACGAAATTCGTGAAGAGCTCCGAGAACAAGGATATTTAAAAACGAAAAGTCATCATAAAAAGAAATCAAATAAGTCGACAAAGCCAGAGCCAGAAATGTTCCGATCTTCAGACGGTACACAAATCTTAGTCGGTAAAAACAATAAACAAAACGAATATTTAACAAATCGACTAGCCGCTCGAGATGACATTTGGTTACACACAAAGGATATACCTGGCTCTCACGTCGTTATACGAGATGCTAACCCGAGTGAGGAAACCTTATTGGAAGCAGCCCATCTAGCAGCAAGCTTTAGTAAGTCCAAGCATTCTTCTTCGGTTCCTGTTGACTATACACGTATCAGGCACGTTAAAAAACCAAACGGGGCAAAGCCTGGATTCGTTACCTATGATAATCAAAAAACACTTTTCGTAACACCACAGGAATCTATTGTAAAAGCACTCCGTCAAAACCATCATTTAAGTCGTTAACCAGGAAGCAGTCTATAATTACGGACTGCTTCTTTTTTTGCCCTTTGTTATAGAAAGCTCCTGACTTGGAAATAAATGGAGGTACTATTAGATAGGGGTGTGTACGTTGAAAAAAGAAAACAAGAATTTATTTATTAGTGGATTCATTTTAGGATTAGGGTTGTTAGGTGCCATTGATGGAATCGTTTTTCATCAATTGTTGCAATGGCACCATATGGTACTTAATCCAAATATAAAACTAGAGATTGTCACAGATGGATTGTTCACTGCTTTATTTTCAGCATTGCTCATTTGGGGAGCCGTTAAAATCTTACAGGATGCGAGAAAGAATGAACTCGGCCACAGCTGGAAGATTTTTTTGGGAGGAATATTTGTTGGTGGCGGTTCCTTCAATCTAGTGGAAGGCATTATTGATCATCACCTATTAAAGGTGCATCGTGTGAAGCCATTAGCAGAAAACCCATTGGTCTATGACCTTGCTTTCTTAGCCATAGGTCTTTTACTTGTAGGAATTGGCATATTAATTAAACGAATGGAACGACATGCATAAGGAGTGATATGAAATTGAAAAAAATAAGAAGCTTTTTAATATTTTTCCTACCTTTTGTTCTATTCTTTTTTTATTTTACAAGCCAAAGTGAGAAACATCACTTTTCTGCTCACTCAATTAATAAAGAGCATGGAAACGTCGAAATACCGAAAGGATTGGATATTCCTTCTTTACAGATTAAGGTTACACAAGACCAATCCAAAACATGGCTTCTAGAAGTTCAGACTGATAACTTTACTTTCGCTCCCAGAAAGGTAGGCTCGTACACTCGAAGTTATAATGAAGGGCACGCTCATTTGTTCATAAATGGCGAAAAAATAAACCGACTTTACGGAAGCTATTACAATTTAGGGGTACTGAGACAGGGAAAGCATACCATTAAAGTAACGCTTAACTCTAATACTCATGAATTTTTAATGTATGGCGGGAAAAGGATTGAAGACAGCTTAGTTGTGAAGGTTGGTTCATAGAAAGAAAGAGTGGCGATCATTGAAAATCACCACTCTCTCATTAAATAACAGATCTCAACTGCCCAAACTCATGAATTATATAATCCGCTATCTCATTCTCTTCGTTGTCTGTCGTAAAATAACAAGCACTGATACCAGCATTCTTCCCTGCCAGCAAATCCAAATCTCTATCTCCAATCATTAGTGCTTCCGCTTCATCCATTTTAAACTTCTGCATGAGATAACGGATTGCTTCTGGACTCGGTTTTCTTTCAAAGTCATTTTGTGACGTTATAAAATCAGAAAAATAGTCATATAATCCATACATTTTCAGTAATTCAATCGATGATTCACCTCGATGTGTGTACAAATAATTCCTTCTATTTGTTGTATGTATATATTTACATATCTCTTCGATTCCCTCAAACGGTTTAGATAATTCTAGTTCCACACCTTTTCTTTGAGACTTATACGTGTTTACGAAATCCTCATCAATCTGATACTTTTTTTCATAATAGTTTATTGCAGATGACATAGACACCTTCATCTGTTTCACAATGTCCACTATGGGCTCGTCAATCCCTCGCTCCTCTAATAATTCCTTAAATGTTTTCGCCATCACTGGATAGGTATCGAAAAGAGTTCCATCGAAATCCCATATAATATGCTTGTACATGGTTTATCCCCCATTTTTAATCTTTTAAACCCCTTATCCTATATTATCACTTCTAACAAGAAAGCGTTAATCCAAGGTGGATTAACGCTTTGTGTTATAATCCACTGCCATTCGTAGCTATGACTTGTTTATACCAATCAAACGATTTCTTCTTCGTTCTTTTCAAAGATCCATTGCGATAGTCATCTTGATCGACGTATATGAACCCATAACGCTTTGACATTTCCGAAGTACCGGCAGAGATTAAGTCAATACACCCCCAGCTCGTAAAACCAATGAGGTCTACTCCTTCGTTAATAGCTTCTCCCATTTGTTCGATGTGTGCTCGCAAGTAATCAATCCGGTAATCATCCTGAATATAGCCATCTTCATCTACCTTATCATGAGCACCTAATCCATTCTCCACGATAAATAGAGGTACTTAGTAACGATCACACATGTTCTTCAAGGTCACACGTAGGCCTTTTGGATCGATTTGCCAACCCCAGTCAGGCGCTTCTAAATAAGGGTTTTTGACACCAGTAACGAAGTTCCCCTGCTCTTTTTGTTTATCTGGATTATCGCTTGCAACCTTTCAAAGGGAGAAGCGCCAGACTCCATGGCTACACTATTTCTCATATTAGTAAAATGTTTAAAACCGATTCTTTTACAGAAGCGATTAATGGTGGAAGGGGCTACATTACAAGCTTCCGCTGCCATTTCTAATGAATATCCTTCGATTTTATGAGTATGCTCTAGCAAGCTAGTTGCGATTGAATAATTGATATCTTTTTCCAATGAATTATTTATGTATGCTAATAGTGTATCAGTCAATTGCTCCACGTTTTCCACCTCAAGTGAATTTTACCATAGGTTAAATCGTTTTCTATAATCGGTAACTATTTTATTCAATTCCACATATTGCCCGGGAAAGCGCACAATTCGAGTATTATTTCGGAAAACAAACAAAAAACGCAGAGTATCTAGTCTAGTACGAGACATGGATTAGGGAGGTCGATGTCAAGGTTACGAATAGGATACTACCTGCGTTTTTTGTAGCAAATAATGCTTTTTTCTAGCTATTACATTTATAACATGGGAAAAATATCATTGTCATACGTCTCAGGTTGGAGAAGACGTACAGTTATTGGCTGATTTTCCCCAATTCATTTCTCCATGTGATCATTTTCTCATGGTCCGCTTCTGTTAAGGAAGAACTCTTCACTAGCTCTGTCATAAGCTGATCATAATTTGTGATCGTCTGCATTTTTAAATTGCTTTCCTCAAAGGCATTATTTGCTTTTTCAAGACCGTATGTAAAGATGGCCAAAACCCCGATGACCACTGCCCCTTCCTTTTGTAATCCTATAGCCGCATCAATAGACGACCCGCCGGTAGAAATAAGATCCTCTATTACGATTACTTTTTGCCCTTCTTTTATTACGCCCTCAATACGATTGCCTTTCCCGTGTTTTTTAGCACTAGAGCGAACGTACACCATAGGGAGATTTAGCTTTTGTGCAACCCAAGCGGCATGAGGAATTCCTGCCGTTGCACAGCCGGCGATAACATCTGGCTTTTCATCAAGCTTCTCTATCATTTCCACAAAGGCATCTGCAATGCGATTTCGAATGTCTGGATAAGACATCGTCATCCGGTTATCACAATAAATCGGAGATTGGATACCTGATGTCCATGTAAATGGATCGTTCGGGCGGATTTGAATCGCTCCAATATCAAAAAGGCCTTTCGCAATTTCTACTTTAATAGACATGAGTACACTCCTTTACTGCTTTATGGTAGGCTTCGTAAGGATTTTCTGCTCTCGTCACACTTCTTCCAATGACAAGATAGTCTGAGCCCTTTTCAATAGCCATTCTAGGGGTTGCTACACGATCCTGATCGTCATGACTACTGTCAGCTAATCTTATTCCCGGAGTAACCGTTAAAAACTCTGTACCACAAAGTTCCTTAAGCATAGGTACTTCAAGTGCAGAACATACTACACCATCTCCACCTGCTTTTTTGGTTAGCTGAGCAAAATGGGCGACCGCCTCGTTTACGGAAAAAGGGACATTTAATTCCTGTTGTAGCGTTTGTTCTCTCATCGACGTTAGCACCGTCACCCCTATAAGTTTTGGAGCTTGTCCAGATGACGCTCCTTCTACTAACCCTTCTTTCGCTGCTTTTATCATATCGAACCCACCAAGTGCATGGGCATTCACAATATCGATGCCTAAGCTTGATAGATTCCGCATTGCTCTTTGAACAGTTGTAGGGATGTCATGTAATTTCAAATCTAGAAAAATTGCGTGATTATCTTGTTTTAATCGTTCAATAATGGCTGGTCCTTCTCGGTAAAAAAGCTCCATCCCGACTTTGACCGGAACCCCTTTTAAATCGTTGTCTAATAAAAACTGCTCTGTTTCCTTCCAGGTTGGAAAATCAAGTGCGAGAAATATATTCGTATCCACGTTCATGCCCCTTTCCAATTGCTTGATCTACAGACTCAAAACCGAATTCATGTAACACATCTGGCAATGCTTCAATAATTTTCGGGCAAACAAATGGATCTAAAAAGTTCGCTGTCCCGACCGCCACCGCATTTGCACCAGCTAATAAAAACTCAAGTACATCCTCTGCCGAAGTGATTCCTCCCATCCCAATGATTGGAATAGTGACTTGTTGTCGAACCTCATAAATCATGCGAACAGCTATTGGTTTGATTGCTGGTCCAGACAATCCCCCGGTTTTATTTGCAAGAAGTGGTTTTTTACTTGGGAGGTGAATGGTCATTCCAGTCAACGTATTGATCATGGATAGACCGTCGGCACCTGCCGCTTCCACTGCCTTTGCAATCTCGGCAATGTCACTCACATTCGGACTAAGCTTAACGAATAAAGGAACATCACCGCATACTTCTTTCACACTCTCTGTCACATTTGACGCCAAAACTGGGTCTGTTCCGAACTGGACGCCCCCCTCCTTTACATTTGGACAAGAAATATTAAGTTCTAAAGCTTGAACAGCCTTAGTTTTCGCAAGCCGACTAGCCACATATACATATTCCTCCACTGTACTCCCAGCAACATTTGCTATAATCGGAGTTTCATAGCTTTGCAAGAAAGGTAATTCCTGCTCCACAATCGCTTCAACACCCGGATTTTGTAATCCAATCGCATTCAACATGCCAGATGCGGTTTCCGCAACACGCGGGGTTTGATTTCCATATCTAGCATCTTTAGTAGCTGCCTTAATTATAATTGCCCCAAGCTGATTTAAATCGTAATACTGACCATATTCTTTACCAAAACCAAAACAACCAGATGCAGGCATAACTGGATTCTTAAGCGTTAATCCTGCTATAGACGTAGATAATTCAATCATAGTACCACCTCTCCAGCTGGAAATACAGGGCCATCCTTACATATCTTTCGAAAGCCTTTTCCATCCTTTGCAGGGACTACACAGGCATAACATGCACCGATTCCGCAGCCCATTCTCTCTTCAATCGAAATGTAACCAGGCTGTCCTATTAGTTTAGTAGAGACCGCGCGTAGCATGCCTAAAGGACCACAGGAAAAGAAGTAATCAAATGGTATCTGCTCGGAATCGATTACCGTATTCACATTCCCATGCCATCCATAGCTTCCGTCATCCGTAACGATGTGACAGGCTCCTAGATTCTTAAACTCCTCTTCATAAAAGACATTTTCTTTCGATTGAAAACCTAAAATAGAAGTTACTTGAACTCCTTTTTTTCGTAATTCCTTAGCTAGGTAATAAAGTGGCGGTACTCCAATTCCCCCTCCAATTAATAAAGCGCGTCTTAACTCTAGACCTTGAACCGGGTAACTGGTACCACAGCCTAATAGGACGTCTAATGATGAACCAATCGACACGTTCTGGAGTTCCTCTGTCCCTTGTCCAATAACTTTAAAAATAACCGTAATCGTTTGTTCCTGACCATCCACGTTTGCAATGGAAATCGGGCGTCGAAGCATATGGGAAAACCCTGTGCCAATTCGAATGTGAACAAATTGACCAGGCTCAACAAAGGAGATGGTACTCCCTTGTAACACCATCTCCACTGTATCCTTTGCAATTGTTCTTTTTTGGACAACTGTCATCATTTGGTTAATCATAAGGTGACAACAGCCTTTCTTTCCGCTACTGGTCTTGCTTGAAAAGTAGTGGAATCAATGACATTCAATATCGCTTCTGCTGTATCTAAGCTCGTCAAGCATGCAATACCATGCTCTACGGCTTCTCGACGAATTCGGAAGCCGTCTGAACGTGCTTGTTGTCCAGAGGTTATCGTATTAATAACAAATTGAACCTCTCCATTCTCAATAATGGATAGAACATTTTTATGCTCAGAACCAATCTTATCCACGACTTGAACAGGTACTCCATGTTCCCCAACATATTGTCCTGTACCCTGCGTAGCATAAACCGTAAAACCTAGTTGGTGAAAACGCTCGGCAATTGCAAGTACTTCTTCTTTATCTTTATCCGCCACCGTTAAAAGTACAGATCCTTCATGTGGGATAGAAAGTCCTGAAGCTAATAGTCCTTTATAAAGTGCTTTTTCCAAGGTCATATCGTGTCCAATCGCTTCGCCAGTTGATTTCATTTCTGGTCCTAATATAGCATCCACACTGCGTAATTTTTCAAAGGAGAACACTGGCACCTTAACAGATACCTGCTCTTTTTCCGGAAGTAATCCGTCCACATAGCCCATACTTTGAAGAGATTCTCC
This sequence comes from Radiobacillus deserti, assembly GCF_007301515.1. GTDB lineage: Bacteria > Bacillota > Bacilli > Bacillales > Amphibacillaceae > Radiobacillus > Radiobacillus deserti. Next base: position 1,514,914 of record NZ_CP041666.1, on the reverse strand, counting down.
AATGATGCAGCGTGTCGCTAAGTTGGCCATTGTTACTCCTGTAATTTTGCTTAAAAACGGAATTGTACGACTTGCTCTTGGATTCACTTCCAGAACAAAAACGTCGTCTTGTTTTACGACAAATTGAATATTGATTAAACCCTTAACTTGAAGACGCTTCGATATGCTTAAAGTAGCATCGACTAGCTTTTGTTTTGCTTCTGGAGATATTCGTTGCGTTGGATACACCGCAATGGAATCTCCAGAATGTACACCTGCACGCTCGATATGTTCCATAATCCCCGGGATAATTGTTACATCCCCATCACTTACTGCATCCACTTCGACTTCAATACCAGTTAAGTATTTATCGATTAATACAGGGTGAGAATGCTTAATCTTATTCGACTTTTTCAAATAAGCATGGAGCTCTTCATCGCTATAAATGATTTCCATTTGGCTACCACCGATAACGTAAGACGGTCGAACCAATACAGGATATCCAATTTCCTCAGCTGCTTGTAAAGCTTGATCCAATTGGCGAACACTTTTCCCTTTTGGCTGTGGGATTGCCAATTCACCTAGCAATTTTTCAAACTTATCTCGGTCTTCTGCCATATCAATGGCTTCTAAGGATGTACCAAGAATCTTGACGCCTCTTCTTTCTAAGCCCTCCGCTAAGTTAATCGCAGTTTGTCCGCCGAACTGCACGATTACTCCCTCTGGACTCTCTAGGTTGATTACATGCATTACATCTTCTAATGTTAATGGTTCAAAATAGAGTTTATCGGAAACACTGAAATCAGTAGAAACGGTTTCGGGATTACTATTCATAATAATTGCTTCGTATCCTGCTTCTTTCAATGCTAAGACAGAATGAACAGTCGCATAGTCAAATTCAATCCCCTGCCCGATACGGATTGGACCTGATCCAATAACCAGTACTTTCTTTCTATCAGAGGGAATGGATTCATTTTCTTCCTCATAGCTACTGTAGAAATATGGAGTTTCGGATTCAAATTCAGCTGCACACGTATCTACCATTTTGTACACAGGTACAATACCTTGTTCGATTCTCATGTGATAGACTGCATCTACAGACTTATTCCAAAGTCTTGCTACTTGCGTGTCCGAAAAACCGATCTGTTTAGCTTCTCTTAAACGATTCGCATCCCCCGGATGTTCCCCAAGCTCTTTTTCCATACCAATTATATTATTGAATTTATTTAAGAAGAAACGGTCTATTTTAGTAAGCTGAAAAATGTCTTCTACGGAGAACTCTCTTCTTAGTGCTTCTGCTAAAATAAACAGTCGTTCATCATCTGGCTTTATCAGTCGCTCTGTCAGCTCTTCATTCGGTACGCTCGTCAAATATGGTAAAAATAAGTCTTCCGCTCCAATGTCTAGGGAACGCACACCTTTTAAGAAGGACTCCTCGAAGTTTCGACCGATAGACATGATCTCTCCGGTCGCTTTCATTTGGGTTCCTAAAGTACGGTTACCCGTCGTAAATTTATCGAATGGGAAACGAGGTAATTTGGTGACCACATAATCTAATGCTGGCTCAAAGCAAGCATACGTTTTCCCTGTTATCGGGTTAGTAATTTCATCCAATGTTAAGCCAACGGCAATCTTAGCAGCCATTTTCGCAATCGGATAACCCGTTGCTTTAGAAGCTAATGCGGACGAACGGCTTACCCGTGGATTTACTTCGATAATGTAATATTGAAAGCTTTCAGGGTCCAGAGCTAGCTGAACATTACATCCCCCTTCAATTTTTAATGCTCGAATAATTTTTAACGATGCATTGCGCAGCATTTGGTATTCACGATCACTTAATGTTTGAGATGGAGCGACAACCATGGAATCCCCGGTATGAATCCCAACTGGATCTATGTTCTCCATATTACAAACAACGATCGCTTGGTCATTCATATCTCGCATTACTTCATACTCTACTTCTTTGAAGCCAGCAATGTTTTTTTCTATTAGACATTGATTTACCGGGGATAGAGCCAACCCATTTCTAGTAATTTCTTTCAGCTCATCCAAGCTATAGCACATGCCTCCACCTGTTCCCCCTAACGTATAGGCAGGACGTACAATTAACGGAAATCCAATTTCATCTGCAAAATCTAAGGCACCTTGAACGGTTGTAACAATTTGACTATCAGGCACCGGCTCCTTTAATTCTTTCATTAAAGCACGAAACTTCTCTCTATCCTCTGCTTGTTGAATCGCAGTTAGAGAGGTTCCTAACAGTTCAATTCCATAGTCTTCTAGAATACCAGTTTGTTCTAATTGAACCGCCATATTTAAACCAGTTTGCCCTCCAAGTGTAGGAAGAATCGCATCAGGTTGCTCTTTCCGGATGATTTTTGTTAAAAAATCCACTGTGAGTGGTTCCATATACACGGTGTCCGCAATGGTATCGTCCGTCATAATCGTTGCAGGGTTAGAGTTGGCTAGAATAACTGTAAAGCCTTCTTCCTTTAATGCTTGACATGCTTGTGTTCCTGAGTAATCAAACTCTGCCGCTTGCCCAATGACGATTGGACCAGATCCGATAACGAGAATTTTATTTATATCAGTACGCTTTGGCATTCTTTTTCCCCCTTCACTTGCTGCTTGCTCGTTTCGATAAGGTCTAAGAATTGGTCGAACAAGTAATTCGTATCATCCGGACCTGGTGAGCTTTCTGGATGATATTGAACCGAGAACGCAGGATACGCTTTATGCTGTATTCCTTCTACCGTTTCGTCGTTTAACGCAATTTGGGTAAGCATAAGCTCCGTCTTTTCTAACGATTCTTTCGTAACGGCATACCCATGATTTTGCGAGGTAATAAATGTTTTGTTTAACATTACATCTTTCACGGGATGATTGGAGCCTCGGTGACCGAATTTTAATTTCGTCGTATCTGCTCCTCCTGCAAGTGCTAACAGCTGATGGCCTAAACAAATTCCAAAGATCGGAATGCGGTTTATAATACTACGGATCATGTCAATAGCTTCTGGTACATCCTTTGGGTCTCCTGGACCATTGGAAAGGACAACCCCATCTGGCTTTAATCGTTCAATTTGCTCTGCTGTATAATGATATGGCACTACGGTTACATGACAGTTGCGCTTGGTTAATTCGCGAAGGATTCCGTGCTTCATTCCGAAGTCCATAAGTACGACGCGATAACTTCTTCCTGGTACGACGTAAGGCTTTACGGTCGAAACCGTTTTAACTTGATTTCGAACAATAGGAGTAGTGTCGAAAAGCTTTTTCACTTCTTCCCACGTTTTATTACCATCTGTAAACATTCCGCGCATCGTACCGTGTTTTCGAATAATCTTTGTTAGCTTCCTAGTATCTATCCCCGAAATAGCAGGAATATCGTTTGCCTTTAGAAAGCTATCTATATTTTCTTCTCCACGAAAATTGGAAGCAATGTCACACGCTTCTTTTACAATCAATCCAAAAACCGATGGATTCACAGTCTCAAAATCATCTCGATTAATACCGTAGTTTCCAATTAACGGATAAGTAAGGGTAACAATCTGTGCGCAGTAGGATGGATCAGATAAAATCTCTTGATATCCAGTCATTCCAGTATTAAAGACAATTTCTCCTATTACTTCTTTATCACTTCCAAATGCTTCTCCTGTGAAAATTGTTCCGTCTTCAAGTACGAGCTGTCGTTTTTTCATGTGAAGCCTCCTCATATACAATGTTTCCTTCAAAAATCGTGAGTATCGGTCTACCAACTACATCCCAACCATGGAATGGTGTATTTTTTCCTTTGGACAAAAAGCTCTGTTTATCAATGGAATATTTTTTATCTAAATTAAGAAGAACGATATCTGCCACTTCTCCTTGCTCCATTCTTCCATAAGATAAACCGAAAACTTCAGCAGGCTTAATCGTCATCCAATCGATTAATTGTGGCAACGTAACTTGTTCTGTTAACACTAGGTGCGTATAAAGCAAGGAAAAAGCTGTTTCCAATCCAACAATTCCAAACGGTGCTTTCCGCAAACCTTGGGCCTTTTCTTCCTCAGTATGAGGGGCATGATCGGTTGCGATAAAATCAATCGTTCCATCAAGCAATCCATCTAGTAATGCTTTGCGATCCTCCTCTGAACGAAGTGGTGGATTCATTTTAAAATTCCCATCGTCTGCATGAATGGCTTTTTCGGTCAATAATAAGTGGTGTGGGGTAACTTCAGCCGTTACACGAATACCTGCTTTTTTTGCATCTCGTATAACTCGTACAGATTCTTTCGTACTCACATGGCAGACGTGATAATGACAATTGGTCGCTTCAGCTAGAAGTACGTCTCTTGCAATATGTACAGATTCACACACCGAAGGAATTCCTGGCACATCTAGTAACTCACTCGTATTTCCTTCGTGAATTACTCCACCATGAATTAACGTATTTTCTTCACAATGTGCAACAATTGGCATTTCCAACGCAGCTGCTTGTTTCATTGCTTGCAGCATTTGATCTGCAGATTGTACACCGACACCGTCATCCGTAAAAGCAAATGCACCGTGCGCTTTCAACCCTCCCATATCTACCAGCTGCTTACCGAGCTGGCGTTCTGTAATAGAGGCATATGGAAGGACTCGAACTTTTGCATCTTGCTTAATTCGTTCCATTAGTTCAGTTAAATGATCCACTGTATCAGGAACTGGGCGAGTATTCGGCATCGGACAAACCGTTGTATAACCACCTCTAGCCGCAGCATCCGTACCAGTACAGATTGTCTCTTTCTCCTCACCACCTGGTTCACGGAGGTGAACATGGACATCAATGAATCCTGGTGATAGTAGATGACCATTACAATCAATTATTTGTTCCGCTTTTCCGTCAATCGAAGGTCCTATTTCCTGTATGATTCCATCAGAAATATACACTTCACAAGGCTGTAGCTCATTGTGGTTGAAGCGCTTCGCGTTCACTAGCTTGATACTCATTATGAATCCCCCAATCCTCTAATAAATTGCTCATTACAGCCATACGTGCATATACACCATTCGTCATTTGCTTAAAAATTCGCGAACGTTCACACTCCACTAAGCAATCATCAATTTCAACCCCTCTATTTACTGGCGCAGGATGCAAAATAATGGCGTGTGGCTTCATTCTTTTTTCTCTTTCAACTGTTAACCCATAATTCAACAAATACTCCGTTTGCTCGAAAGACTGTCTTTGGTCATGACGCTCATGCTGTATTCGAAGCAGCATTACGACGTCACAGGTCTCTACCACCTCATCGATATCCAAATATGGAAAATCTAATGTTTGATCTTGCCACTCTGGTTTACTAGAAAAATAGACTTTTGCACCTAATGTAGATAAAGCATAGGCATTTGACCTTGCCACACGGCTATGCTTCACATCTCCAACAATGGCAACTTTTAAGCCATGAAAGCGACGAAACTCTTGATAAATCGTGACAAGATCTAATAAGGACTGTGTTGGATGTTCTCCTGTACCGTCCCCTGCATTAATGACCGGGATGCTCATCTTACTTGCTACTTGTTGAACAACATGGTCTTCTGGGTGACGTATAACGAGTAAAGACGCTCCAATAGCCTCCAAGGTCTTCGCTGTATCGTAAACTGTTTCTCCTTTTTGTACGCTAGATACCTCAGGTTGAAAGTCTAGTGGCTTTAGTCCTAAACGTTGTTCCGCTATGGTAAAGCTCATCTTTGTTCTCGTACTCGGTTCAAAGAAAAGGTTTGCTACAAAAACCGGCGTCGTTGGATGTACCATTTCTTTCCTACCTAGCATCATATCCTCTGTTCGTTTGACTAATTGTTGAATCTCATACTCCGATACATCCTTCATCGAAAGAAAATGCTTCATGTCGCTCCTCCTTTTAAAAATAAGCAATAAAAAAACCTCTTTGCGTAAAGTCGCAAAGAGGTAAACCTGCACAAAAAAAAGTACACGTCTCCATTACAACCTTACAAGCCTCTCAGGACTCATTTAAAGGTATTCGTATTTTACTTTTCATAAATGCTAACCTGATCATGACTATCGGTTTCACCTAACTCCACCACAATCACTTCTTCTTGTGAAGTAGGAATGTTTTTCCCGATAAAATCTGCACGAATCGGTAATTCTCGATGTCCACGATCAACTAAAACCGCTAGCTGGATTTGGGATGGCCTTCCTTGGTCAACGATTGCGTCCATTGCGGCACGCACCGTTCTTCCTGTAAACAACACATCATCCACTAGAATCAACGTTTTACCAAGTATAGGCTCATCAATTCTAGTATCATTTATCGTAGGTTCTGCTTGTTGATCGACTGGCGATAAGTCATCACGATATAACGTAATGTCAAGCTCTCCAATCGGAACCTTAACACCTTCAATTTGTTCAATCTTTTCTTGAAGCCGCTTAGCTAAAGGAATTCCTCTTGTCTTAATCCCAACAAGAACTAACCCTTCTACCCCTTTGTTTCGTTCCAAAATCTCATGCGCAATTCGGGTTAGTGCTCTTCTAATTGCTGCATCATCTAGAACCGTTGCTTTTTTTTTCACTGTGCTCACCCTTCATCCATTGAAACTGCTTGAGATTTTCCACACATCCACAAAGAAAAAACCTTTTCCGCTAGGGAAAAGGTTTGAGGACATAATTATGCCGTTCGCATGTTCACCTTTTCAGCCTCACGGGACTGTCTTAAAGGAAAATCTCTTTTGTTATTGTTGATTATTCCAGACAATGGACGTTCTGTCAACTCATCTTCTCTAATAAATTTAATTGTTCGATGAAATCGTTCGGTGGATCCACCTGAAACTCAACCCATTTGTTCGTTATAGGATGCTCAAACCCTAATACTTCTGCATGTAAGGCTTGTCCATCCATATCCAATGTCTTTCTTGGTCCGTATTTCGGATCTCCTGCTAAAGGATGTCCGATATATTTCATATGCACACGAATTTGGTGAGTACGTCCTGTTTCTAACACACACTTAATATGGGTGAAATTTTCAAACCGTTTGATCACTTCAAAATGAGTAACGGCATGCCTACCATCATCCACGACTGCCATTTTTTGACGATCATTCGGGTCCCTTCCAAGCGGTGCATCAATAGTACCGTAGTCATGCCCGATTTCTCCATGTACAATAGCTTGATAAGACCTTTTCACCGTTTTCGCTTTCAATTGATCTACTAAGGAAACGTGTGCTTTATCATTTTTAGCCACCATTAAAAGACCGCTTGTATCTTTATCAATGCGATGAACAATTCCTGGTCGAATTACACCGTTAATACCAGACAAATCTTTACAATGATACAGAAGTGCGTTCACAAGTGTTCCTGTTCCATGGCCTGCTGCAGGGTGGACGACCATCCCTTTTGGTTTATTTACAACCAATACGTCACTATCCTCATACAAAATGTCTAATGGAATGTTCTCAGGCTCTAGTTCCAATGGTTCTGCATCCGGAATTTCCCATGTGATTTCATCACCCGATTGACACTTATAATTGCTTTTTACTTTTTCCCCATTTACAAAAACAAGCTCATCTTTAATCCAAGTCTGAACTTGTGAGCGAGAGGCTTCTTCATTCCTTTTAGCTAATACTTTATCAATTCGATCCCCTCGTTCATCAGGACCTACCGTATGACGATGATGTTCAGGCATTATTTTGTTCTTCCTTTCTGTCGTTCGTCGATGAAGGTTACAATTAATAAAACGATGACACCTACTACTAACGAAGAATCCGCTACATTGAATATTGGGTAATCGTAGCTACCAATATAAACATCCACAAAATCTACTACTTCTTTTCGGAACAGTCTATCTATAAAGTTCCCGATTGCTCCCCCCAATATAAGTGCTAAAGAGATACCAGCTAATTTGCTTTCTTTTCCATATTTATGCATGTAATAAATCACAACAGCAATCACGACAATCGTGACGACATAAAAAAAGCCCATTTTCCCTTCAAGTATTCCCCATGCTGCCCCTGTATTTCGATGTGATGTTATGTAAAGAAAGGGCTCCAAGACTGGAATCGATTCCCCTATGTCCATTGTTTGTATGATTCTCCACTTCGTCCATTGATCGAATCCGATAATAACTAGAGCTAATATGTAATAGTAAATCAATTTCATTCCCCATTTCTCTCTTCGTGTAACTCTATCTGATTTTAACATAGATTTTTCTAAGATAGAAAAAATCATTCATAATCGAAAAAACAACCGCCCGAAGGCAGTTGTTTTTATAACTTATTCCGCTACGTGAGCATAATGTTCTTTGACAATGGATGCACAACGGTCACATAACTCAGGATGTTCTGAATCAGTGCCGACTGTGTCTGATGCAACCCAGCATCGTTCGCAACGCTCTCCGTCATGCTTCTCAACTAAAACTGAAACATGTTCATACTCATTAGCACCACTTGCTTCATTGGTAATTACTGCTTCAGATACGATAAATAACTGATGAATATCCACTACATTCTCAAGCAATTGTTTCATTTGCTCTGATTTTGGTACGATTGT